>CAZGKZ010000072.1:0-5619 GCA_964526315.1 uncultured Geobacteraceae bacterium | reverse complement strand
TAAACTCTATATCTGCAGCAATCTCATAGGGGGTATCTTCAATAATCCCCAGTGGAATCCCTGAGCTGTAAAGTTCTTTAACTTGGTCCCCAGTATGATAGAAGAAGATCGGTGCGTGACCTGCAGATATCCAGGATAGGGTCCGTTTTTCTGGATTGAGTACACCGTAAAACATCGTCATGAAGTCGGCATTTGCGGTTCCGCGACAAAGTTGGTTGTTGAGCTCACTGGCCAACATTTCCAGATGTAAGCCATGCCGGTCAACCAGAGAGTGGAGGGCACCACGGGCGGTTGCCATGACCAGTGCAGAGCCGATGCCATGTCCAGAAACATCCCCTACGGCTAGTCCATACAGTTGCACTCCCGAACTTTTTAGCGGAATGAAATCAAAATAGTCGCCACCGGTTTCGTCACAGTAGAGACTTTGTGCAGCGAGATCAAAATTGGGGCAATGGGGAGCTGACTTTGGCAACAGTTGTTGCTGAATCTCTTTAGCCAATTCCAGCGAACGTTTCATTTGCTCTCGCTCTTTCAACCGCTCACCCATCCCATTGAAAATATGACCGAGATTTTCTAACTCATCCTTGGTGCGAATATCGACCTGTACCGCGAAATTCCCTTTGGATAGTTGCTTGGCAGCTTTTGCCAGCTGCATAATTGGGACAGTGACTTTGCGCGAACGGATAATTGCCAGGAAGATAACGGCAATAATAACCAGAATAGTTAGTCCGGCACTGAGTTTAATACTCAGGGAAACTTGTTGATTAACATAGTTTTCAGCATTGACTGCCTGGGCGATAATTTTCTGATAAGGGACGATGACCAGGGGAAAGGGCTCCTCCCCGTTTCGTGAGCCGTAGGCCCAGAGAACTTCCTCCCCCTGATAGATAATCTTTCTAACGGCTGAAGTGCCGTTTAAAAGATCCTGATGAAACTCCTCCAGTTGCGGGTCAGATAAATCCAGGTACTCATGTTTGACGGGTGTTTGCCAGTCCAGAGAGTGGTTTTCTCCCCGGTGGCGCAGCAAAATTTCCAGTTTGTGGTTCAGATCTATGCCATCCTGGTGGTAGATAAGCACCATCCGTTGTGCTTTATCTGTCCATTCTGGTGGAATATCCCAATCGGCAAAAAATTGCCGATAATCAATGTCCAGAGCCGTGACTCCTGCAAGTTTTCCATCCCTGAAATAAACTGGTTCTGCCAAGGTGAGAATCAGAGTTCCGGTGGTCAGATCGGTTAGCAGTTGTTGGATTGGTTTCCCTTGAGTGACAGCGTCCTTATACCATTGTCGTTGTCTTGGGTCGTAGGAGTCCGGGTAGCCCCCTTTGCCGGGAAAGCTGGAATGAATTCCGGATTCCAGTGCCGTGTATTGCCAGAGAAACAGATCCGGCTGGATATTGTGCAGGGTTTTATAGACTTCAGGCATCGTGCTGATCTGTTTAAGCTGGTCAGCAACCTCGGTCGGTTTTTTTCCTTGTGCCAGAAAGATCACCTGTTGGGAATAGGAGACCGGGATCGGTAGCAACTCTCCATTCTGATTTTTACGCTTCCGTTTCTGCGTCATGATCAGGTCTTTGGGGCGCTTCTGCGGCGAGTCATAGTCTGCAGAAAAATAGATCGGTTCAGGGTGCTTGGGTGGGGGGCTCGAAATTCTCTTTTCAACCGCTTGCGCCTGAATTTGCAGGGTTAGCAGGGCCATAGCTTTGTCACGTTTAAGGATTCTGCCAAAATTGTCGACCAGAGAGTGAAGCAGAGTCTCAGCATTGCGGTTCAACAGGGTGTGGGTATCATCCGCAAGTTTATTGCCGAGATGAAGTGTTGAGGCCCGTTGGAAGAAAAAGCTCAGACTCAGAGGGATGAGGGTGATTGTCAGTAGCAGGATGAGTAACCGGGTGCGAAACTTCATAGAGCCCCCATAACTGGTATGTTTCCCATTATAACAGCTTTGAGCAGATATTCTGTGTCGTTTTTTTATTCATGAGACTCTTCCAGCCAGTGTAGTATCGCTGCTTGTTCGGTTGCCCATTGCTCTCCAAGGCGTAACTCCAGAAAAGTTTTCAGCAAACTGTCGAACATCTGTTCTCCTTCTTCAACTGCTGCAAGTTTGGTAAAAAAAGCAGCTTCGGCTTCAGCTTGAGGATCATCAAGGGGATCTTTCTCCGGGCGGATCATTGGAGTCCGATAACTGCCAAATTGAAAACGATCCCCTTTTAAGGTCAGTTTCCATGCATCATCTTCGCTCTGCTGTAGATGAATTGTTGCTTCCTCAATTTGTTTTCCCTGTCGCAGGGCTGCACGAACTTCCAGGTAGTGATCTTGTGGCCCGGCAACAACAATTTTTTGTATCCCCTCCTGACCACCACCAACAAGAACCAAGCGGTTGTCAAGAAAAGCGGTAAACGGTTGTTTCTCAAGAAGTGGGCCGGGGGTTGTGACCTGATAACGGGAATCTGAATTGAGGGTGTGGTAGAATAGCCACTGTAGAAAATCAACTCCCAGCCAGCGGTTAGCTTCAATCTGTTCCAGAACATTTTCTGTTTGTGCTTTATTGATACCCTGCAATGCCTCCCGCAATTGTTCTGGAAGAATTTGTGCCGCTCGTGCCAGGGGATGGAAAAGCTGGAGACGCAAGCCAGGGAAGGTTTGATGAAATAAACCCTGAAAACTGTCAATTGTATTCTGACCGAGAGAGCAAAATCTCAGTAGCTGTCGATCGGTATCCCAGACGACATCATAAAATGAGGGGGTCGGTAAGGTGCGGACTAAAAGTGAACTGCGTGCCTGATCACGGATCTGCTCCTTTTCTCCCTTGGGGACAAATCTCATGGCTGGTTGCTCAGCCAGAAACTTTTCGCTGAGTTTCACAATTTGGCGTTTCAGCAGCGCTGCAGGAATACGGCGTCGATCCTGGCGTAAACTGAAGCACAAATAATGGTCACGCCAACAACTGTTTGGCGCGGTGAAATCACTGCAATCATAGTCATCCAGTTGGACCCAGCCGGTCGATAGCTCATCGGCAGATTGTTCAATAGACCGGAACCCTTCCTCCGCCAGTTTTTCTGGTAAATTCTGATATTTTTCCTGTGGATCAAGGGAACCGCTCACTTGAAAGTAACAAACACTGGCAGATGTGGACAGAAAGCCCATAGTAACTCCTTTATAGTTTTTATATGATATTTATATGTTGGATTTCAGGGTGAATAGTATCAGTTTAGTGGTGGTGAAAGTAGTAATAGTGTCCGGTGAATCCTTTTTGGTAGGTTTGGTTGTGCTCAGCAAGTTGCTGGAGAAGTTGATTCAGGGAGGATTTATTGAAATATCCCTGCTCAATAAAATAATTTCCCATCGGCTTTTGTTGGCTGCGTTGATGAAAGAGGAGGGTGCGAACTTGCAATGGGGTGAGTAACCCAAGGTTCTCTGCCCGCTCACCAAACTTGAGAAAGCCCTTTTTCTGCTCAATAATTTTGTTAATATTTTTGTCGTTCAACCAACCCCATCGTTTGGCAACTCGACCCAGTACCGGCCGTTGCTGCCTTTGCCAGGTGATCGCGGAAATGACAGCGTTAAATGGGATAATTCCACGATAATAAAGGAATAAACCAAACTGTAGTGGCCGAGCTGGAAGTGAAATATGTTGTTGCCGCCGCTGTTTCCCTGGTGAGTTTTGATAGCGTTGTTTGGTTTGGGTATATGTCGAATAGTTCCGAGATGGTTTGTTTGTGGAAAACCGCTTGCGTTGTTTTAGATAGATTTGCACAGTTTGGTGAGCTTGATTTAAATCTTGGAATAACTGCTGTTGCTTTGTCCGGATACCCACGGAAGAAATTGCAAAATTGTCGGGGTGGGTTGTTTTCGCTTTCTTACGATAGGCAGAGCGAACGCCTGCGGGTTGCAGGTATGAGAGAAAGTTCCTGTTTAATTGGAGCTCAGCGCCGAACAAAGTTCGACATGCTCGAAAAACTTCTATTTCAGTCACCTGCGACATGCTATTTCCCGGCTGATAAGGTGGTCGGATGACCATTTTTATTATTTAGAAAAAAATATCTGTATCAATTGTGAAACTGTGGATGGAATTAGGAAAATACAGAATCAGGTTTTCTTAGCTTTAGCAATGAAATCATCGATTCGCTGCTGATCTTCACTCAAAATATTAATAAAACGCATCCCGGCAGTGACTGCCGATTCATCCTGCATACAGACCCAGACAACTTCTGCAATAGCACATACCGGAGGTTTTCCATCTTCCAGATTGACAAGAACCAGACAGAGCTCTCCCTGATTCCCTGGTGGTTTTATGGAAAACCGGATCCCCCCGGAACTAATATTGATTTGACACGGTTTGAAGCCATCAAAGATGATAGGTGCTTCAGGGCTATGAAGAACCTCAATGTTTTTTTCCCAAATTTCTCGCATCGTCTGCAGTGTTTTTGCCGCTCGACTGAAACGAACCCCCAATTTGCAATCAAAACGTTGACTGATTCGGCGTTGAAACATCTGCAGGTCTGGATTGAGTTGCAAACTGAACTGATTTCCATCGATCTTTTTCTTAAAAGTCCCGGTGGTTTTAACCCCTAACCCCATTGCTTCGGTCGTGATCTCAAATAACAGCCCTTCTTTAAAGGGATATTGATTAACTGCATCTGCACCGTAAGGGAGGGACAGAACCAGAGAGTCTGCTTCCACAGAAACGACAAATACGCTCATCAATTCTGTGTAGTTATTTTGCTCCGTATCATGGAGCGCTTTAAGAAGAAGCTGCTGTCCCGATTTGAAATAGCGTTGATAGTTCATGCCATTAATCCCATTTGGTGTTATTGATAGACTCGTTAAGCTGCATTTTATATTTTTTTAGAAATAAGAACAAACCAATAATCAGATATTGTGAATAATTAATCTGTTTTTGGAGAAATGTTTAGATTTATGCAGTGGTTGAAAGATTTTATTATTCCTGCCGGAGGCTCTGATGCAGAAACAGAAAAATGACTATTTTGTTGTGACCGCACCAGGTTTTGAAACGATTTGCTCCGGGGAACTTGTTGCTCTTGGAATCCACCCAACCCAGATTATTCACGGTGGTATCGAGTTTGAGGGGGGACTGAAAGAGCTTTATCTCGCTAATTTATGGTTACGCAGTGGTGCGCGGATTTTAGTCCGTTTGGGGAATGTTGCTGCGCGTGATTTCCCTACTTTGTTTCAGCGGTTGTCAAAGTTGCCCTGGGGCCGCTTTATCAAGGCTGGGACTTCCTGTGAAATCAAAGCCACCAGCCGTGCCTCTCGATTGATCCACACCGGTCGGATTGCAGAGGTTTGTCAAGCTGCTATATCGAAATCTTTGGGTGATGAAAAGATAGAAGGGGGAACAGCACAGAAGATTTTTCTCCGCATGGATGAAAATCGCTGTCAGGTTTCAATTGACAGTTCCGGAGATCATCTTCATCGGCGGGGTTACCGACACGCTAAAGTTGCGGCTCCATTGCGTGAAACCATAGCTGCCGGGTGTCTGTTAGCATCCCATTATGATGGATCATTGCCATTGCTGGACATCATGACCGGTTCTGGGACCTTTGCAATTGAAGCAGCATTGATTGCACTCCACCGAGCTCCGGGTAGAGAACGCAC
>CAZGKZ010000071.1:0-5626 GCA_964526315.1 uncultured Geobacteraceae bacterium | reverse complement strand
ATGCCGGCCGGAATAAAATACATATTTGCAATGACGTGCTCAAAACCTGATGCGACAAAAGCCATGATAGGAAAGAAAATTCCGAGAATTTTACCACCGATATCCTGAGCTGACATTGCCATCATGACAGCAAGGCACACCAGCCAGTTACAACCGATAGCACGGAAAAAATAGGCACTGTTATGGGAATGACCAACGACCGTGTGACCGATTTTTGCGCTGGCAATCTGGATTGCCGTTCCACCAAAAGCACCATCCATAATTCCGGTCTGACTGACAATCATCCAGGCAAGAAAGACCGAGCCTAATAAGTTGCCAAGATAAACCCAGAACCAGCTACAGATCATCTCAGTAAAAGTGATCTTTTTCTCCAGATAAGTGACTGTCATCATGGTATTTCCAGTCCAGAGTTCAGAACCGGGGATAATCACCAGCATCAGACCAACACTGAAAACCGCTCCAACAAAAAACTTTTTCAGCCCGATCCAAGGGAAATCCCCGGTGCCGACAACTGTTGCCAGATGGGCAGCAAAGCCAATATAGGCTCCGGCCAGAAAACCGAGCAGAAGCAGCTGCAGCGCTGAACGCCGCACCTTGATCTCTCCCCAGGCCACCAGAGTTGGTGCCAGTTCTTCTGGAGTCAGATAATTTTTCATTGAGAATCAGCCTCACAGGAAAAAGCTGCAGCAGAACAAATCATGATGGAAGATCAGGATATTCCACCACATCGCCATCAGCAGTCTGAATCAACAGCATATCCCCCCGCCTTTTGACATATTGTGGAACCAGAGGAACCTTCCCTTTGCCGCCAGGGAGATCAATAATATAGTGGGGTAATGCTAAGCCTGACACTGGTCCACGCAGAGAATGGATAATTTTCAAACCGGTCTTGACTGAAGTTCTAAAGTGTCCTGTCCCTCGTGCCAGATCCATCTGGTGCAGGTAATAGGGACGCACCCTCATCTTTAACAGACCACGAAACAACTCGCTGATAATTTCCGGTTGATCATTGACCCCACGCAGAAGAACAGTTTGATTTCCCAATACAATTCCGGCGTCAGCCAAACGGGCACAGGCTTCAGCTGCTTGCTGAGTCAATTCCCGGGGATGGTTAAAATGGGTATTCAGATAAAGGGGTTGAAATTTTTTCAACAGAGTACATAAGCGGTCGGTGATTCGTTCTGGAAGAGTGACAGGAACCCGCGTCCCGATGCGGATTATTTCAACATGGGGGATAGCATGAACCCGGGCCAGAAGATCTCCCAGAACCGCATCAGGTAGGACCAGCGGGTCCCCACCGGAAAAGATCACATCATGAATCTGTGGATTTTCCGCAATATACTCAATCCCTTCACGCAATTCGCGAAAACTGGGGGACATATCGGGGCAACCGACTTTCCTCTTACGGGTACAAAATCGGCAGTAACTGGCACAACTTCCGGAGACGTAAAAAATGACCCGATCAGGATAGCGATGAATAATAGCGGGAACGGGGGAAAAACTCTCCTCGGCCAGAGGATCAACCAACCCATCATCAGAGAGTTCGTGAAGATCGGGAACCGATTGCTTCCAGATCGGGTCTCCAACCTGTTCCATTAATCCCAGATAGTAAGGGGTGATCCGTAGTGGATATCTTGCTTCGACCACCGTTAACGGTCGCGGATCAAAATCAAAATGATCGGCCAACTGCTCCACGGAGGTCACCGCATCCTGAAGAGATTGCTGCCATAACTCCTGAGCCATCAGTCAACCTCCAGAAAACCTGAACTATTCATCCGGAGACTCTTCCAGCGAGGGTGCGAGGGTACTGACCGTTTCCCGCAAGTGTTGGTTCTCTTTTCTCAAACGGTCAATGCGATGATTGCAACCAGTAAGCTCATCATTAAGCTCATCCAGTAGTTGAGTTTGGTGACTGAAGCGAATCTCTAATTCTGTGACTCGGTTTTCCAACTCTTCAAGCATAGGAACTCCTCCTCTGATAAAGGATACCATTTATAACGTGGCATCTATATTAACACCAGCAGCATTTTTCATGACTGATCAACCAAGCAGACAAAAGATTAGAATATGTGCATTTTTTAAGATTCCCTGATATGATGTTTTTTTGATCGTAACTCGCTCAAGGGGACTTCAAATGGCCAAGATAGATAAACTTTTTCAGATACTCCAGCAGCAAGGGGGATCAGATCTACATCTTTCTCCGGGCAATCCCCCGATGATCAGAGCATCGGGACTGCTGCGACCAGCCATTGACCAGGTCTTAAGTCATGAGCAGTATCGCGCCCTCCTTTATGAAATCATGGATGAGGAACAGCGGCATATTTTTGAAGAATCTCATGATCTCGATTTTGCCTATGAAGTGACGGCTCTCAATGCCCGTTTCAGAGCAAATATTTTTATGGGTCGCCTTGGAATCAGCGCTGTATTCAGAATTATACCCGCTGAAATTTTAACGGTCGAGCAACTCGGTCTACCAGAGACAGTGCTCAGCCTGGCCGACTATAAAAAAGGACTGGTTCTGGTGACAGGCCCGACGGGAAGTGGAAAATCAACAACCCTGGCGGCAATGATTGACCACATAAACCGCAACCGGCATGAACATATCCTGACCGTGGAAGATCCGATTGAATTTGTCCATAAAAGTCGAAAAAGTCTGATTAATCAGCGGGAAGTGGGTCTCCATACTCAGAGTTTCAGTTCTGCTCTCAAAGCTGCTCTGCGTGAAGATCCCGATATCATCCTGGTTGGTGAAATGCGTGATCTGGAAACTATTGAACTGGCAATTACCGCAGCAGAGACCGGTCATCTGGTTTTTGGAACCCTGCATACCAGCAGTGCGGCAAAAACCGTAGATCGGCTGGTAAATGTCTTTCCAACAACCCAGCAGGAACAGATTCGAACTATGCTAGCCGAATCGCTGCGTGGGGTTGTTGCCCAACAGTTATTGCGAACCGTTGATGGTAAACGCTGTGCCGCATTGGAAATTTTAAAAGTCAATCCAGCCTGTGCCAATCTGATTCGGGAGGGGAAAACTTTCCAACTCCCTTCGGTCATGCAGACTGGACGTCGAGATGGTATGCAGTTGATGGATCAAGCCCTGCAGGAACTACTGAATGAAAAACGTATCAGCCGTGAAGAGGCCTCTCTGTTTGCGGTCAATAAATCGCTGTTTGCAGCAAAAGAGAACATGAGCGGAGAGTGAGATGAACGACCAACGAATCAGCGTTGAAACCCGCACAGTTGAACTGACCCTGTCCAATGGATCTCAATTGAGCGGTGAAACTTTTCTACAACTTCACGGAGAATACCTGTCCGGACTACAAACCGTCGGGGAGATTCTTAACGGTGAAGATAATTTTCTCCCCCTCCGCTATGACGGCAAGGTCGAGCTGATAAATCTGGAACAGGTCGTTTCAGTTTCAGTATCGGCTGAAGAGGAATTTGATCCCCTTCTGGCTCTTGGTGAAGAGCATCAACTCTGGATCGAGCCTACAGTCGGCTCTCCCCTTGATGTCCATGTTTTTGTCAATCTCCCGGGAGGCAGAAATCGGGTCAAAGATTTTCTCAACCAGAAATGTCGCTTTCTTCTCTTTCTCCATGAAAAACAGATTGTTTACTTTGCCAGAAATAGAATTTTACGGGTTCAAGATTGATCTTGCTTCCCACGCAAGCCCCATAATTTTACCCTCTCAGTTTGAATCCCTCTATTCCTTAAGTGGTTCCTGCTTGTCTGCAATATTATTCAGGTAAGAAACTAAATTCACCCCGCGATTGGTCAGGTTGAGTTTGCGACGGATGCTTTCCCGATGACGATTAACCGTAGCGGGGGAAATTCCCCGCATCGTGGCGATCTCCTTGGAAGACAACCCGTGTTTGATCATATTGCAAATCAGCAGTTCAACAGGGCTGAGGCGGTAAAGGATATTCCGGTCTCGTTCAACAAAAGGCGAGATAATACTTTCAATATTCTTTTTCAATAGATCCACATATTTCAATTGTCCGGGGTCCATTTCAACCTGTAGAGCATAAAGAATCGGCATAATGATTTTATCAAAATTAGCTTGAATAGAGATCCCGATCATTTTCTTTTCTCGCCGGCTCTGAATCAGAGACTCATGGATTGCGATATTGGCATCCTGCAGTGCCTGCCGCTCTACCTGCAACTGCCGTTGGACATCTATCCTCTCAGCAGCTTTTCCAAGCCGGTCACTCACTGCATTGATCAATAGTCGCTCTTCCTCAAGAAAAGGGCCCTCATCGCTGTTTGGTTTTTTCTTCAGATAGAAAACTTCAACCCTTCCCGCCTGCTGATTGGAAAGGAAAATAGCCGCATCCTGTTTCCAGCGGGTCGCTTTGAAATGACCCGATTGATAGGTTTGATTTTTGAATATAATTCTAGCGCAAGTGACATCTGGATACTGCCAAGAACCGGGCAGCAGCTCCACGGTATCTTGTAAAATCCCGCTCAAGGAGTCTCCATTCTGCTCTATTATCTGGGCCAGATTGTAGAGACAGTTGAGTTCTTTGACCCGTTCCCGGAGCAAAAGTTCCAGTTGAGAAACTTTTTTGTCGTCTCCGATTAAAATCTCGCTGTCACCTTTTCTGCTTTTATCCATTCCCAACCTTCGCCGATGGCTCTCAAATGAAAGGAAACCAAGTTTCAAATAGCATAGCATATCTATTGACGCATTACCCATTATATATAGGCAATAAATAGGAATTATAGTGGTATTTACGACAAAAGTATTTGGTTGTAAAATATTGATGCGTTAGTTCTGAAGAAGTTTACAGGGAACACAAGTTAATACTTGTGGAGTGCAGCCATGGCGAATTTACTTTCTCTGTCCCGAAAACCGGTCACAGCCCCATTAGTGGCAGTATCTTCCCGCTATCAGTCTGATACTGCCGTCGCTCAGTACTGTGACGCCCACTATGGCCCAGATAAATTCGGGGTGGCCAACTTCCCCAAGCAGATAGCTCAACTTTGTATGACTGCGCAGGAGGGAAATCCACAGCGCCGCGCCCTTGATCTTGGCTGTTCAGTTGGTCGAACCACCTTTGAACTAGCAACCTGCTTCGACCAGGTGACTGGCATCGACTACTCCGCCCGCTTCATTGATATTGCGCGACACATCAAAAAACACGGCAAAATCTGCTACCGACTTCATGATGAGGGGGATCTGGTTTCCGACCACAAAGCGACTCTCGCTGACTTTAATCTCGAAACGACCACTTCTCGGGTCACCTTTCTCCAGGGAGATGTTCAGTGTCTTGAAACCAGCATCAGTGATTATGATCTGGTTTTGGCTGCAAATCTCATTGATCGCCTTCCCGATCCCGGGAATTTTCTTGCCAAGATCCACCAAAGATTAGTGGTCGGTGGCCTATTGGTCATTGCCTCACCCTACAACTGGATGGAGCGTTTCACCCCCAAGAAACAGTGGCTCACCTGCCGCCTCTGCTGTGCTGGCAAACCTCGCACCTCACTGGAAGGGTTAAGCAAGAAGCTGGCTAAACATTTCATTGCTGTTGGTAAGCCACAGGAGATGGAGTTTGTGATCCGTGATACAGCACGTACCTTCCATCACAGTATTTCTCAAGTCACTCTCTGGCGCCGGACCTGCTA
>CAZGKZ010000070.1:0-5689 GCA_964526315.1 uncultured Geobacteraceae bacterium | reverse complement strand
GACGCTGCATATTGGAACCCATCAGAGCCCGGTTAGCATCATCATTTTCGAGAAACGGGATCAACGCAGCAGCAACCGAAACAATCTGCTTTGGCGATACATCCATTAAGTCAATTTGATCCGGTGGCAAAAGTAAAAACTCACCAGTCTGACGCACATTGACCAATTCATTAATAAAGACACCATCGTCATCAATCGGCGCATTTGCCTGGGCAATAGCGTGGCCCTCTTCCTCCAGTGCGGAGAAATACTTTATTTCAGAGCTGACTTGACCATCCTTAACAATTCGATAAGGTGTCTCAACAAAGCCATATTCGTTAATCCGAGCATAGGTTGATAGCGAAGCAATCAAGCCGATATTCGGCCCCTCAGGAGTTTCAATCGGACAAACGCGGCCATAATGGGTCGGATGAACGTCCCGCACCTCAAAACCAGCCCGTTCACGAGTCAAACCACCGGGTCCCAATGCTGACAAACGACGTTTATGGGTCACCTCAGAAAGAGGGTTAGTTTGATCCATAAATTGTGAGAGCTGAGACGAGCCAAAGAATTCCTTAACGACCGCTGAAACAGGTTTGGAATTAATCAAATCGTGCGGCATCAAGCTATCAACATCCTGCAGGCTCATCCGCTCTTTGATCGCCCGTTCCATCCGTACCAGACCAACCCGGTACTGATTCTCAAGTAGTTCGCCAACCGCTCTAACCCGGCGATTACCCAAATGGTCAATATCATCAATAGTCCCCTTACTGTCGCGGAGACCAACGAGATAACGAACCACACTCAAAACGTCTTCCTTGGTCAGAGTCGATAGGTCCAAAGGACTATCAACCCCTAGTTTGTGATTGAGCTTCAAACGGCCAACGGCAGATATATCATAGCGATCAGCGTTAAAAAACAGACTTTCAAACAGGGTCGTAGCAGTTCTGATGGTTGGTGGATCACCAGGGCGAAGACGACGGAATATCTCTATAATCGCATCTTCAGCTGTTTCGACTTTATCAACCCGCAGGGTATCACTGATGTAGGAACCGACGTAGAGGTGGTCGATGAAGAGAATGGAAAATACGTTGATCCCTTTTTCCCTCAATTCTTCCAGTTTCGACTCTGTCAGTTCACCATTACACTCAAGCAGAACCTCACCGGTTGCCTCATCAACGATATCGCTGACGACAACTTTTCCCACCAGCTCTTCAGCAGTGATCGGAATTGATTCAATCCCTTCATCATTGAGCTTGCGAATAGCAGCACGGGTAAATTTGCGATTTTCCTTAACCAGGACTTCACCTGAAGCAGAGATAACATCTGAACTGGCACGTTTGCCTGCGAGGAGGTCAAAATTGACCTTCTTGGCATAAGCTTTTCCGTCCCAGGAGATCTCTTCTAAATCATAGTAATATCTGAGTAGCTCTTCAGTTGTGTAGCCAAGAGCTTTGAGCAACACAGTTGCTGGAAGCTTGCGGCGCCGATCAATACGAACCCAAAGAAGATCTTTATGATCAAAATCAAAATCAAGCCAAGAGCCCCGATAAGGGATAACCCGGGCGCTGAAAAGAATCTTGCCACTGGAATGGGTTTTCCCCTTGTCATGAGAAAAGAAAACGCCCGGCGAACGATGCAACTGACTGACAATAACCCGCTCGGTACCATTGATAATAAAGGTGCCATTTTCCGTCATCAGGGGAATTTCACCAAAATAGACTTCCTGCTCCTTGATATCACGAATCGACTGGGTCCCGGCATCTTTGTCCACATCCCAGGTTACAAGTCGAACCTTGACTTTAATCGGAGCAGCGAAGGTCATGCCACGTTGATGGCACTCCTCTTCATCATATTTTGGCGTCCCTAAGCTATAGGAGACATACTCCATAGAGCAGGTATCGCTAAAATCGTGAATGGGAAAGACAGAACGAAAAACTGACTCCAAACCCCGTTGCTTACGCTCGGAAGAGGGGAGATCCGCCTGTAAAAACCTTGTATAAGAAGTTTTTTGGATATCAATGAGGTTTGGAATATCAATGACATTCGTAACCTTTGCAAAGTGCTTCCTGAGGAGCGGATTATTCGCAAACGAATACGCCATGTTTTCTCCTTTGGGGTCGGTTTGCGGGGTTAATAAATAACCCCGTCAGACACCAATCGGGACCTAAAGAAAGATCCACCCCGGCAACTTGCCGGGCTGACAACGACAATAGCCAAGGCTGCACAAGGCAACCTCGGCTAAAAACATACTAAGGGGTGGTACTGACTATTTCAGCTCCACACTGGCGCCAGCTTCTTCAAGTTGCTTCTGAACATCAGCAGCTTCGTCCTTGGAGACACCTTCCTTGACTGTACCAGGAGCGCCGTCAACCAGCTCTTTAGCTTCCTTCAGACCCAAGCCAGTGATAGCACGGACAGCTTTGATAACATTGATTTTCTTCTCACCAAAGCTGGTCAGAATAACATCAAATTCAGTCTGCTCTTCAGCAGCGGCTTCAGCAGCAGGAGCGGCAGCAACAGCAACCGGAGCAGCAGCAGATACACCAAATTTTTCTTCTAGCTCTTTAACGAATTCTGACATTTCCAGAACGGTCATGTTTTCAATAAATTCTACAACTTGTTCTTTAGTAATTTCAGCCATTTTATCCTCCAGATTTATGTTTATAACTTAAGAATTTTTATTAATTTATGCAGCTTTGTTCTCACCAATAGCATTCAACACCTGAACCAGTGAACGTGGTATTGCCGCCATAGTCCCGACAAAATTAGTTATCGGGGCATTCATGGAGCTCAACGCCTTAGCTAACAACTCTTCACGGCTCGGTAAAGCAGCTAGTGCATTAATGTCTGCAACCGACAGCAACTGACCACTCAAAATACCAGCTTTCAGTTCGAATGCCTCAATATCCTTGGCGAACTTACTGAGAATTTTTGCGGGAGCAACCGGATCGGCACCAGACAGCGCAATGGCTGTAGGACCAGCACAGTAAGACTGTAGCGCTTCGGCTGGAGTATCCTGTGCTGCCAATTTCAGCAGGTTATTTTTAACCACCCGGTATTCAACCCCGGCCTGGGTTAACTCGCGCCGCAATTGAGTTGCCTGCTCAACATTAATCCCACGGTAATCAGCCAGAAACATTGCTTGCGTCTCTGTTAGTCGTTGGGTTAATTCCTGAACAACCTGTTCTTTTTCTGTTCTATTCATATACTCTCCTCCTTTCGTTAAGATCCTGGGATATAAAATCCCGCCCAAGTCGAGTTGAGGGGGGAGAGAGACGACAATGTCGTCACAGCACCCGATAGCCTCGGCAGGTGGTCATCCATTAAATGCTCCGCATACCTGCTGTCTTTGACTCTGAGCCTGCTATCAAGTAATGATTTACTTGAATAAAGCCTGTAATTGTGGAATATCAAGATTGATACCAGCACCCATGGTACTGGCCAACGTCACCTTCTTCAGGTAAGTCCCCTTAGCTGTTGATGGCTTTGCTTTGTTCAGCACATCGATCAGTGTCATGATATTTTCTTTAAGCTTCTGTACATCGAAAGAAACTTTTCCAACCGGGGCGTGAATGATACCAGCTTTTTCAACCCGGTATTCTACCTTTCCCGATTTAGCCTCTTCAATAGCGCGTGTCACATCCATAGTAACGGTGCCAACCTTAGGGTTTGGCATCAGACCACGCGGACCGAGAACACGACCAATTTTACCGACAACTCCCATCATATCAGGAGAGGCGATCGCCGTATCAAAGTCGAACCAGCCACCCTGAATCTTTTCAGCAAGGTCCTCAGCACCAACAAAATCTGCACCAGCAGCCTCTGCTTCCTGTGCTTTTTCTCCTTTGGCAAAGACCAGAACTCGAATCGTCTTACCCAGACCGTTCGGCAAAACAACTGCACCGCGGATCATCTGATCAGCTTTGCGCGGGTCGACACCGAGACGGACACTTACGTCCACTGTTTCATCGAACTTTGCAAAGGAGCCCTTCTTGATCAATTCAAGAGCTTCCTCAAGTCCATAGAGCTGTGAACGATCGACCAACTCTTTAGCATTTTTGATATTTTTACCTGTTGCCATCTTCTATCTCCACGACTCGCCGCTTCAGGCGACTTCTATTCCCATGCTACGTGCAGTGCCTTCAATAATCCGCATTGCCGCTTCTTCCGAAAAAGCATTGAGGTCGGGCATTTTCAGGCGAGCGATCTCAAGAACCTGATCCTTAGTAACCTTGCCCACCTTCTCTTTATTCGGGACACCGGACCCCTTTTTCAATTTGGCAGCTCGTAGCAGCAAAACTGCAGCCGGCGGTGTTTTGGTAATATAGGAGAAGGATCGGTCGGCATAAACCGTAATCACAACCGGGGTAATTAAACCGGCCTGCTCCTGGGTCTTTGAGTTAAAGTGCTTGCAGAACTCCATGATGTTTACCCCATGCTGCCCAAGCGCTGGGCCAACCGGAGGAGAAGGATTTGCCTGTCCTGCAGGGATCTGCAATTTAATTTGTCCAATAATTTTCTTGGCCATTTCTGACTCCTTAAACGAACGAAACGTGTCCCAGCCTAGCTGGTTTTTTCAACCTGTATAAATTCTAATTCTACGGGAGTGACCCGACCGAAAATACTAACCATAACTTTTAACGTACCACGATCAGGACGTACATCCTCAACCATGCCGGTAAAGTTAAGAAAAGGTCCATCAACGACACGAACCGTCTCACCAATCTCAAACTCTACTTTTGGCTTTGGTTTCTCAACTCCCTCTTCCATCCGGTTGGTAATCTTTGCCACTTCAGCATCTGAGATTACCGGGGGAGTTTGTCCACCACCAACAAAACCGGTTATTTTTGAAGTCCCGGTGACAACATGCCAAGTCTCGTCATTGAGCTCCATGCGCACCAGAATATAGCCGGGGAAAAACTTGCGCAATGAGGTTTTACGCTCCCCCTTACGCATTTCAACCACGGTCTCTGAAGGGATTAATATCTCTTCAAACATATCTTCAACTGCCATGGAGCGAATCCGCTCTTCTAGGCTTAGCTTTACCTTATTTTCATACCCTGAATAGGTATGCACGCCGTACCATTTCATTGCCATGGTAAAGTCCTTTTTCTCCTCAACCGAGGATCAGACGGATAAGGCGCGAAAGAATCATATCAACACCACCAAGAAAGATCGCACAAACCACCACTAAGATAATTACAACCATCGTTGAAGCATAGGTATCCTTCTTAGATGGCCAGGTAACCTTCTTCAGTTCTGCTTTGACATTGGTAAAAAACTCGCTTAATTTTCCAAACATCGATCTATTGGCCTCGCTGAGGTACAAATTCGCATTATGGCAGGCCAGGAGGGATTCGAACCCCCAACACCCGGATTTGGAGTCCGGTGCTCTAGCCGTTAGAGCTACTGGCCTACGATTCTATCCTGGTTCCCCGCCGTTACCCCTTATTTTGTCTCTTTATGGGGGGTGTGCTTCCGGCAGAAGCGACAGTACTTGTTAAACTCCAACTTATCTGGAGTATTTCGCTTGTTTTTCGTCGTCGTGTAATTCCGTTGCTTACACTCAGTACAAGCAAGAGTGACAATGTCACGCATAACACTTACCTCTTAATTCCCTTTTACCAGAAGTAAAAAGGAGTAAATCACTAATATTACTCGACAACTTCACTAACCACACCGGCACCGACTGTTCGGCCACCTTCGC
>CAZGKZ010000069.1:0-5735 GCA_964526315.1 uncultured Geobacteraceae bacterium | reverse complement strand
TTACAATTGGAATTGAGGGTGACGGGGCATCCCGATGAAGATCCCGACCTCTCTCTTCTTCAGCAGGACTGGGACATTCTCAGTCGTTCGCAGAGTAGTCAGATCCAGATTATCAACCGGAGCATCAACCGTTCGGTTGTTTATAATTTGACCTTGATGCCGAAAAAAACCGGGATGGTGATCATCCCGGCAGTTTGTTTTGGTTCTGACTGTACTATACCTCTGCCCATCGAGGTGGCATCCAGATCCAATTCTGGAAAAGACAGTGGTGCTCCTCTGCTTCTTGAGGCTGATATATCCCCGCAGAAAGTTATTGCTCAGGAGCAACTGTTGCTTAAGGTTCGCTTGTTGCGGCGGATCGATCTACTCAATGGTCAATTGACTGAACCGGAGCCTGGTGGGGTGACAACGGTTGTCAAGAAATTGGGAGATGCACATAGTTATGAAACCCGGCGTAATGGTTACATCTATAAGGTGATTGAGCGCGACTATGCAATTTTTCCCCAGGGAAGTGGTATTTTGAAGATTCCGGCATTGCAATTTAATGGAACCGTTGCCAATGGAACGTCCCGTTTTGATCCGCTTAGTCGTCAGGGGCAGCGGGTCCGTCGCATGACGCAACCGTTACAGGTTGAAGTGCAACCACGACCTACAGATCTGGGACAACGACCCTGGATTCCTGCAACTACCCTTAAACTACAGGATGATTGGCAGCAGCAGGTTCCGCAATTTGTGGTCGGGGAGCCGGTCACCCGGACCCTGCGTGTGAGTGCTGGAGGGGTGTTGTCGGCACAGTTGCCACTGTTGCAGCTGAATCTCCCGGATGGGTTTAAGAGCTATCCCGATCAACCCCTTCGAGAAGATCAGCTGAGCCGTGGTGGAATAACCGGGATATTGGAACAGAAAATTGCTCTGGTTCCAACTCATCCCGGCCATTATCAGCTCCCCGCGATTGATCTTGACTGGTGGAATGTTACCACCGGAAAGTGGCAACGTGCCCATCTGGAAGCTATCTCTATTGATGTTGCTGCGGCAGCAGCTGGTGCCGTGGGGAATACTCCGGTTGCTGCCACTCCAACTGCTGCAGAGAAAAAAACTTCCCCAGAACCACAGTTAGCACCCGCAACTCCGACTGCTAACGGAAGCTTAGCCAGTAGTGATGCTTCACCTTCGGCCCATTTCTGGCCGTGGTTGAGTCTTGGCCTGGCGGTTGGCTGGCTATTGACTGTGGTGCTGTTGTTGAGGCGGCGGCGAAAGCTCCCGCCCGCCAGGGAGGTTAAGGCAACGGGAGCCCCGCCCGATGAAAAAGCGGCGCGAAGTTTGGTTATTCAATCTGCTGGTAAAAATGATCCGGGGGCGACCCGTCAAGCGTTGCGGCAGTGGTGTCGAATTCTCTACCCTGAGTTGACGACAGGGGCTTACGAGAAATTTTTATCTGCTGCTGATCCCTCTCTTAACCAGCAATTGGAAGCTCTGGATCGTCACCTTTACGGGAGTTCTGCGGGCGGTTGGAGTGGAGAAGCTCTGGCAGAGATGATTATGAAATGGCAGAAGGAGGAGACTGCATATAATCACGATAAATTGCCCGATCTCTATCCCCGATCATGATTTGGTTCTGAAAGATTCCAAGCTTCCGGTGAAGCCAGCTGCTGACCACAGCTGACGAGCCATTGTGGAGAATTAACTTCGAGATTTACTCTCAAATAACCGGGATTAATGTTTATTTATTGTTTTATTTTTTTTTGCTATACTCCCCGGTGTCAGTGTCAATCAGCAGTGTCCGGTTAGAAAATCAGGAAAAGGTAAGAGTCTGATGAGTATGTTCATGGATTTTGAGTCAATTACCAAAAGCATGGGTGAGTTGCCGCCTTCACCGATTGTGGCGACAAAACTTCTTGAGTTGCTGCGAAAACCTGATTTGAAGATTAAAGAACTGGCGAATGCCGTATCTCTTGATCCGGTGATTTCTGCCCGCCTGATGCGCATGGCAAATTCGGTATTTTATCAACAGATGAAGCAGGTGAGTAGTGTTGATCGGGCAATTATTGTTGTTGGTGAAAATGTCCTTAAAAATCTCGCTTTGGAATATAGTTTACGTTCTACCAGCAAAACCTATGGTGTTCTGGAACGAAAATTATGGGAAAATTCCGTTGGTTGTGCGGTTGCCTGCCGGATGCTGGCTGATCGTTTGACTGATCTCGATAAAAACGAAGCCTATCTTGCAGGGTTGCAGCATCATATCGGTAAAGTTGTCATGGTGAATCGTGACAAGAATCTTTACAAGGAAGTATTGCGCGTTGTTGAGTCTGGCAAAGGGGGGCTCCGGGATGTTGAGCGGGGCTTGTTTGCCTACTCCCATGAAGTGGTTGGAGCGGCTCTCCTTGATCATTGGAATTATCCCAAAATAATTGTCGATGTGACTCTCCACCATCATGAATTTGAAGGGCAGCGTACCGAAAACGAAGAAACTTTTTCTGTCTGTGCACTGGTCAGTCTGGCCAGCGATTTTTGTCGCCATTTTGGAATTGGTTGCGCCGAAGAGACCGATATTGATTTAACCATGTGTCGTGGGGCACTGGCACTGGAAGCAAATCCGATGATTATCGACGAACTGGTGGAAAAATTTCATCCCGAATTTATCAAGGAACGTAATTTGTTCCTATCCTGATTTTTTCTGTCGAGGGTCCTGTATATTAAAGGAGCTGGTGTATGTGCAAGAAGATTTTTATTGCTGCAACGGGACAACACTGCGGTAAAACCACAACCAGCCTCTCTTTGCTCCATCTTGCCCGAAAAAAATATCAACGAGTTGGTTTTATTAAACCCTTTGGTCCTAAGCGAACTAACTATCGGGGGAAATTTGTTGATGTTGATGCGGCTCTGATTGCCCATGTTTATGGAATGGAAGATCAACTCGAATTGATGTCGCCAGTCGTTCTTGATGCCCGTACAACCCGGGATGTTTTAGAAGGGAAAGAAGATCCGCAGCAATATTTAGAAGTGATTTGTCATGCTGCTGCTGAATTGGAAAAACACTGTGATTTTTTAATTATTGAGGGGGCGGGTCATACTGGAGTCGGCTCTGTTATGGGGCTTAATAATGCCCGTCTGGCCAAAGAACTTGATGCACCGGTTCTGGTGGTTGCCGGTGGTGGCGTCGGGAACGTGATTGACGCTATCGAGTTGAATTTAGCACTGTTTCGTGAAACCGGGGCTGATGTCCGGCTGATTTTGCCAAATAAGTTGATTGCAAGTAAGCGTGAAGCGACTTTGAAATATCTTCGCCTGGCTTTTAAGGATAGAAATATTCAGGTCTCTGGTGGATTTAACTATTCACCAATTCTGGCAAACCCAACTTTGATGTACATAGCGGATCTGCTGCAGTTGGATCTTCATGACGATGGCGACCAGGGGAGCCGGATTGTCCACCAGGTTCAACTTGGTGCCGCTTCAACCCAGAGGGTGGTTGATCTATTACAGAAATCAACATTGGTGATTGTTCCCAGTAGCCGCGATGAAGTTTTGGTCATGCTGTCAACTCTCTATCACCTCCCCGAATTTAAAAATAAAATTGCTGGTTTGATTATCAATGGTCTGGTTCCCCTGGCTGACATTGTCCAGCGGGTCATTGATGATGCAAAAATTCCCTATATGAGGACAACTGAGACAATGGCGAATCTCTATACCGTTATCCAGGAAAATGTTGCTAAAATAGGGGCCGATGACAGGGAAAAAATTGCTTTGGTTCAGCAACTGGCTGAGAGTGATCTTGATTTTGAGTTAATTGATTCATTGTTTTGAGGATAGGTAATCTATGGGTTTGCTTGGAAAATTATTTGGTGGGGGTGGTTCTATTGATGGATTGCGCAAAGCAGTTGCGCAGAAACGTTTTTCTGATGCCCGGTTGCTAGCAGAAAAACTTAGCGATCAATCGCTCAGCGAGGATGAGGTTGCCGAGGTTGAACAACTGCGGATTGCTTCTGGCGATGGTCTGGCAGAACTGAATCTGGATGAGGCGTTGGGACTACAACGTTGCGGCCATTTTGAACAAGCCGCTGAACACTTGCAGTTAGCTCAAGAACAGGTCTGCAGTTCCGATTTGCGCGATAAAATAGAGCAGGCGATTGCAGCCAAACCATTGATTCCTGAGGTTGATTCAGCAGAGGAGCAACGCTTGGCAGCGTGTGATGCTTGTTCCCCCCGAACTCATCAGCTGCTAAATGCTGAAGACGCTCTCTTTGGTGATGCCGATAGTCAGTTAGAGCTGATCCTTACCTCTTATCCGGTTGCTTTGGCTGAGCGTTATTTGGGCAAAGGGGAACTTTTTAAAGAAGCTTTCTTACTCGCCCATGCCGGGGAAGATGAGCGGGCTCTGCCGCTGTGGCAACAAGTGGACGAGACCGAGCAGGATGATCTTTATTGGTTTGAGTTAGGTTCTCTCTTGGCTCGACGTGGTGATTTTGAGGCAGCTCAGCCGGCACTGGAAAGGGCTTTGGAAAAAAACCGGGAGCTGTTGCTGGCAATTGAAGCACTGGTTCCGGTTTTGCTTGCCGGAGGTGATTACCTGTTGGTGGAAGAGCGGTTGCAGGATTTCCTGAGTCAGGGAGTTGATCCCGGGTTCTGTTATGCCCAATTAGCCACCCTTGCCATTCAACAACAAAACTTTACCAGTGCTGCGGAATATGCCCGGCAAGCGATCAGTGCTGGAAATCTTGATCAGCAACTTTTGCTCTTAGCTGCATCGGTTCTGGAGCACACTGGGGCATTGGATGAGGCAGAAACTATTTTGAAAATGTTACCTGCTTCCGGCTGTGGTGGCGGGACAACCCTTCCATTGGCTGAATTCTGGCTCCGTCAGAATCGGGAATTGGATAAAATTATTGATACGTTTAATGCTGCCTGTCGGGAAGATCCGGAAGATCCACGTTGGCAATTGCGGGTTGCCCAGACCTACCTGGCTAAAAACTGGCAGAAGGAAGGATTGAAAATATTGCGCATGGTTGTGGATGATCCCCGACTGGAGCCTGAATTGGCGCAGGAAGCAAGGCAGTTGCTCGCCGATCGGCAAGGTTGATGGTGGTTGCTATGAATCAGCTGAAAGAGTATCTGGAAAACCACCATATTGAAGTATGGGAATATGTTCAACCCACTGCAACGGCCGCTGCTGCTGCATCTGCGGTCGGTTGCAGTGTCGCTGAAATTGCGAAAACTTTACTGTTTCTGGTGGGTGGATCCCCCGTTGCGGTTGTCACCTGTGGCGACATGAAGGTGAAAAGTTCCCGGTTGAAACAGGCAGCCGGTTTGTCTGGAAAAGTGAAATTGCCCCAGGCTGATGAAGTGTTCAGCCACACCGGTTATGCGCCCGGAGGGGTCTGTCCTTTTCTTCTCCCACCAGAATTGCCCCTGTTTCTCGATTCTTCACTGCTGCGGTTCCCGGTTGTTTATGCTGCCGCTGGAAATAGCCACTCTGCCGTACCTGTGACGGTGCCCCAACTTGAACAACTGACTGGCGGCAGGGTTGTTGACCTCTGTGATTCTATCCCCGTCAGACCCGTTAATAGCAACGAATAACGTTCATAATAATATTTCAAATCTTAAAAAACCACTCTTGCTGCTGCGGGTTCAAAATTTCATTTAGACGACGATCGTGCCTGTGTGGGAGTTGTATTTAATCTTCTTTATTAGTTTTCTTGAATATTTCTATTCTCTGGGTATAATGAAGTTTGTCGGATTCT
>CAZGKZ010000068.1:0-5747 GCA_964526315.1 uncultured Geobacteraceae bacterium | reverse complement strand
GGAATCTGAGGTTTCGTTGCATAGCCATCAGCACCTACCTGATCACATTTGACCGCCATCTGTTCATTAATCAAAGAAGAGAACATAATCACTTTCATATCACGCAATAAAGGATCATCCTTAATCTTCTTGCAAAGGGTCAACCCGTCCATCTGGGGCATCTCAATATCAGAAATCAACAAATTTAACAGATCATCCAGATCTTCCCCTGCAGCAACCTTCTCCCTGATCGCCAGGATGTGATCGTAACACTGCTGTCCATCGACAAAAACTTCCAGGTTGGTATAATTTGACCCGTTGAGAACTCTTTTGATTCCATCCCTGATTAAAGCAGAATCTTCAGCCAACATCAGTTTCATCCGCTCTCTGGTATGTGGCAGTTTCTCCACCATCTCTTCGGAATGAAGATTCGCTTCATAATCGAGATCTGCTTCGGAGTCAAATTCAGCGACAATATGTTCCAGATCAACAATCAAAATTTCACGTCCCTCAATATTGACACTCCCGGTAAATCGGGGTCGATACTGATCAATAAAGCTGGCCATTGGCTGAACATCTTCCCAGGAAACCCGGTGAATTTGATTAACCCCATCAACCTTAAAACCATTGATCCGGTCATTAAACTCACATACCAGCACCACCCGCCGCACATCTCCCCCGAGATCATCCTCCTTCTGGGCAATATGAGACTTGAGATCAATCAAGGGGATTGTTGTCCCACGTAGCAATAAGGTGCCGAGCATTCCATCCCCGCTGCCAGGAATTACCGTTAACGCATCCTGGTCAAACGTGATAATTTCCTTCAGTTTATGCACATTGATTCCAAAAGGCTGGGTCCCAAGATAGAATTCAATAATTTCCATTTCATTGGTTCCGGTCTCAAGAAGAATGTCCTGCTTCTGATATTCACTCATTAATTAGCCTCTCAGTCGTAAAAGTATTTATTATTTTCAATTTGATCATCCTAATAAAAATAAGTCAATACTTTAGTTTTTTCTCTGACAAAAAACCATTTTAGTGTATAGTGGGTCATTAATTTAATCTAAAGTTAGTAGACTTAAAGTTACTCAGGCTAATAAATGTAAACTGTAGAGGGGCATTATGACAGACATGGCACAATCACATTACCAGTTGGGGATGAACTACTTTCAGGGGAAGGGTGTAGAAAGATCTTTTTCTGAAGCGATGAAGTGGTTTCGCCTGGCAGCCCAGCATAGCCATCCAAGAGCAATATTTATGCTTGGCCGAATGTATGATAAGGGGACAGGCACAACAGAAAACCCTGCAGAGGCTGCAAAATACTACCTGCAGGCGGCCGAACTTGGATATGCACGGGCACAAAATGTGGTTGGTCAGATCTATATTAAGGGTCGCGGGGTTCCAGCAGGTTATGAGCAGGCTCTCCATTGGTTCCGCAAGGCCGCCGATCAAAATTATTCCGATGCCCAATACAATCTCGGACTAATGTACGCAAAAGGGCACGGGGTCCCGAAAGACTTTATCGAGGCTAAACGTTGGTGGGGAATGGCCGCAGAACAGGGGAATTCCAAAGTTCAATTTACCCTTGGACATATGTATCTGATTGGCAAGGGGGTCAAAAAGAACTATTCCAAAGCACGGCAATGGTTACGCCAGGCCGCAGAGCAAGGACTGCCCACCGCTCAATACCATCTGGGAATGATGTACGCCAGAGGGACCGGCGTTTTACAAAGCTATACAGAAGCACGACAGTGGCTGCAAAAAGCTGCTGAACAAAATTATCTCGATGCCATTTATCAACTGGGAAAGTTGCTGAGTTCCGGGAGTGAAGAAGTACGTGATCCCTCCTCTGCAGTCGTTCTCCTGAAACAATCTGCAACCCGTGGCCACCAACGGTCCCAGGTTCTGCTGGGGCAACATTTTGCCAAAGGGGTTGGAACTGCACAAGATTATCAGATGGCCTATCATTGGTGGACGGAAGCAGCCAATGCCGGAAATGCCGATGCCCAATATAATTTGGGAATCATGTATCTCAATGGCAAAGGGGTCGAAAAAGATTCGCTGGAAGGGAAAAGATGGTTGACCGATGCAGCAGATCAAGGGCACACCAAAGCTCAGTACTGTCTTGGTGTGATGTATTCGACCGGTAAAGGGGTTCCACAGGATATGGATGAAGCCCTCCGCTGGAAAGAGGCCGCTGAGTTCTGGGAATCCCTCTAACTGACAAGTGACAACACTCCACAATATTCCTAAATAAATAATTATTCCTCATTGCATAATCAATGCATTTATGCATAATAGATTCATGCCTACTCACCTCCCAACACCCCAACTCCAATCTCTAGCCGATGCGACTGCACGGGTGATGATTGTTGTTGATCAACAGGGAATCATCACTCTTCTCAGCAAACTTGCCCAACAACAGCTCAACCTTTTAGCCGGAGATTCTCTCGAATCAGAACTCCCCGGATTCTGGCTGCAGGTCAGCAAAATTCTTGACGGGTCACAAATCAGCTGCGAAATTCCTCTACAGATTGGCGATCGAGAATATCTGGTCGGAGTAAACCCATACCTGGAAAACAAACATATTTGCGGCGCCGTCTGTATTTTGGTTGATGGCACCCAGCTCGACACAATGGCCCGGCGGCTCCCCTCGTTCCAGACTCTCTCCCGTGAGCTGGATACAATTATTGATTCATCATCCGACGGCCTTTTTGTCTGCGATGCCAATGCCAATGTTATCCGGATGAACCCGGCATCGGAAAAAATCCACAACATTTCTGCCACCGAAATTGTCGGTCGTAATATGCGCGAACTGATTGAAACCGGATTCATCGATCAGTCAGCTGCCCTTGAAGCGAGTATCAGCAAGAAACGGGTCAGCATGTTGCAGAACAAAAAAGCCGGCTACAAACTGATCTCGATTGCCACCCCGGTTTTTGATGAACATGGTGAACTGATCCGGGTTGTCGTCAGTGAACGCGATATTACTGAGATTGACAACCTGGAACGGGAACTTGAAGAGCAGGCCGCTATCAAAGATGGCTTTCGCAACCAGATGCTTGCCATGCAGCAGGCAGAACTTGAATCACAACAGATTATCGCCCGCAGCCCGGCAATGATCCGCGCCCTGCAACAATCCATCAAGGTTGCCAAGGCAGACTCCTCGGTATTGATTCTGGGTGAGTCAGGAGTTGGGAAGGGGTTGATAGCCGACCTGATTCATAAAAAATCAGTCCGGACAGAACACCCCCTGATCAAGATTAACTGCGGTGCCATCCCTGAATCCCTGATTGAAGCAGAGCTGTTTGGCTACGAAAAAGGGGCCTTTACTGGAGCATTGACTAGTGGCAAACCGGGTCATTTTGAGCTGGCCAATGAGGGGACCCTGTTTCTTGATGAAGTTGCTGAATTACCACTGTCATCACAGGTTAAACTCCTCCGTTTTCTTGAGGATGGGCGCATCACCCGTCTCGGGGATACAAAAAGCCGAACTGTCAATGTCCGGGTCCTGGCGGCCACCCATCAAGATCTGGAAAAAATGGTTGAGCAGGGAAAATTTCGACTTGATCTCTACTATCGCCTCAATGTTATTCCGATTCAGGTTCCGGCACTTCGCGACCGTCATGATTGTGTTATTCCATTGATCCGCCACTACATCGACAAGTTTACCCAGAAAATCGGCACGCGAAAACGGCTTACCAGGGCAGCATTAGACAGCCTGACCGCCTACCCTTACCCGGGGAACGTCAGAGAATTGATGAATATTTGTGAACGTCTGGTGGTCATGTCAGAAACCGAGCTAATCAACCTCTCCGACTTGCCCATGCAGATCACCTCCCACACCCCCTTAAATAAACTTTCCAGTCATGATCTCCCGCATGGGATTTCTCTACAACAAACCCTTGAGCAGGTTGAAAAGGAGGTGCTTAAAAAAGCACTTCAGCAGTTTCATAATCAAACCGAAATTGCGCAAGCCCTTGAGGTGAACCAATCAACCATCGCCAGAAAACTAAAAAAACATGGGCTCTGTTAAATCTTCCGCAACTATTATGCATTTCTGCATAGAGGCAAAGGACATATCCTCAAATCAACAACAGAATCCCAACCAAACAAAACCTTAAACAATTCTATTTATTTTAAAATTTCAGAATAAACAGATAGTTAATAACGAGTAGGGAAGTGTTCTAGTCTGCAAAACAAAGTTTGGCACTCTCGTTGCTAATCTAGCAATCAGTCAATATAAAAAAATCTGCACCTTTTTAAACAATCAAGGAGACTCCAATTATGTCCGTTCTCAATAACGCATCAATCAACATCCCTTTGCCACAAAATGAACCGGTTCTTTCCTACGCCCCAGGCACACCAGAACGGCAGAAAATCAAAGCAGCTCTGGAAGAATTGAAGGGAAAACAGCTGGACGTCCCCTTGATTATTGGCGGCAAAGAAATTCGCACCGGCAATCTAGCCAAAATTTCCTGTCCACATGATCACTCTATTCAATTGGGCAGTTTCCATAAAGCCGGGGCCAAGGAAGTTCAACTGGCTATTGATGCTGCAATGGCAGCAAAACCGGCCTGGGAAAAACTCCGCTGGGAAGAACGTGCGGCGATCTTTTTAAAAGCTGCCGACCTTTTGGCCGGACCCTACCGGTTTCTGATCAACGCAGCAACCATGTTGAACATTAGTAAAAACCCGTTTCAAGCTGAGATTGATGCGGCTTGCGAACTGATCGACTTTCTCCGTTTCAATGTCTACTTTGCCCAGCAGGTCTACGAAGATCAACCGATGCACTCATCACCTCAGGTGTGGAATTATGTGCAACATCGCCCACTGGAAGGTTTTGTTTTTGCCATCGCCCCGTTTAACTTCACCGCAATCGCCGGTAACCTTCCAACGGCTCCGGCTATTATGGGCAATACAGTTGTCTGGAAACCGGCTTCCGCTGCCGTCTACGCCCCCTACCACTTCATGAAACTACTTCAGGAAGCGGGACTACCGGATGGTGTTATCAACTTTGTTCCTGGCTCCGGCAGTGATGTCGGCAATGTCTGTCTTGACAGTCCCGATTTTAACGGCATCCACTTCACTGGCAGTACTGCTGTATTCCAGAGCATGTGGAAACAGATCGGCAATAACATTGCTAACGATAAGTATAAAACCTACCCACGTATCGTTGGTGAAACCGGCGGCAAGGACTTTGTCTTCGCTCACGCTTCAGCCAACGTCAAAGCCCTGGCAACCGGAATTATCCGTGGTGCCTTTGAATATCAGGGACAAAAGTGCTCTGCTGCATCAAGAGCCTATATTCCGGAATCACTCTGGCAACCGCTCCTCACAGAACTTAAGGAACAAACCGGGCGGATTAAAATGGGTGATGTCGGTGAATTTGATAACTTTGTTAACGCAGTTATTGATAGATCCGCTTTCAGTACAATCACCGAATATATTGACTATGCCGCTGCAGCTGACGATGCAGAAATTGTGATCGGTGGCAAATACGATGACAGCAAAGGGTTCTTTGTTGAACCAACAGTGATCACCACCACCGACCCCCACTTCAAAACCATGGAAGAAGAGATCTTTGGCCCGGTGATGACCATGTATTGCTACAAGGATGACGATTATGAAGCGGCTCTGGAATTATGCGATAAGACTTCTCCCTACAGCTTGACCGGGGCGATCTTTTCCCAGGATCGTGCAGCGACCAGTCTCGCCCTTGAAAAACTGGAGAATGCCTCTGGCAACTTCTATATCAACGACAAGCC
>CAZGKZ010000067.1:0-5753 GCA_964526315.1 uncultured Geobacteraceae bacterium | reverse complement strand
GGGGCACGAGACCACTCAACGACCTGTTTTTTACCTTCAGCAGAAAGATACCTCTCGACTTCATTCCGCAGTGCTGGTTCCCCGTCTTCGGAGTGCAAACCCTTGCCGGTAATAATCAGTAAAGTTTGCCAGCTATGATGCCGTGCTTTCTGCAGAAAATGCTGTAGTTTATCGACCACATCCGCACATTGTAAGCCATGGAGATCAAGAGAAGCATCCGGGGTCAATTTCCCCATTTTCACTTGCTTAATTCGTTTTGGAGTTGCTTCCGTGCGGGGCGGTTCAGTGACAAAACTATCCTCAAAAGTGACGGTTAAGTCCCCCATAGCAGCTAAAAAAAGAGCTTCCTCACTTTGATCCTCTTCCTTAACAAGGGTCTCTTCTACAGGAACTGAATCATCCAACTCTACTCCATCAACTGACTCCGCCTGACTTAACCGTTTAACTCCAAGCATGTTCATCTCATCAGCAAAGGACCCAAATACTTCATCCGGAACAGACTCTGTAACCATCAACTTTGATTCGGGTTTCTCTTGCCCGGAAATAGCAAACCCCTTCAAATGATTGAAGGGGTTATTATTAAAGTCATATTTTTTTACTTTGGAAGTTTTTTTCTTTTTAGCCATAAAGCAACCTCAGCGTAACACCTGTTTACGGCGACCAGTCATTGCCTTGGTCTGTTTCTTGATTATAGCACCCTGCTTTTCTAAATGAAATTGATACCACATGTCACCGAAACCCTTCATCTTCATCTTCTTCCCTGACTCAAGCAGGTTCTTATTATCTTCAAGATGTTCATTTCCAGTTTTTTTGGCACCTTTTTTAAGGATCTCAATGGCCTTAGCCCGTTGACCAATACGGTCCAGACAAAAAGCGTAAACAGCGTAAATCATGGGCTCTTTACGATTTCCAGAGACCGCCTTATCAAAGGTATCTATCATTTTACCGGTTTTATTTTTTTTCATGTAGGTAATTGCCAGCATCGCCGTACTAACCCAGTTACGCAAAAAACCTTTTTCCAGATAGGGAACAGCCTCTTTGAAATCCCGCTTTAAATAGTAAATTGTTCCTATCTGAGAGTGAATCTGCTGTTTGACGTAGATTTGCCAAGCTCCATATTTTAAACCATCCTGCAGTTCTTTAATTGCCTTATCGCTCCGGTTCGCCATCATATCCCGCTGTGCAACCTCCATCAGAGCAGTCACCTTTTTCATGGTAATTCGGGTCAGCAACAGAAAAACCAACGTAAAAACAACCGCAGAAACGATCATAGCAATCCAGATATTGGGAGTAACAAACTTCATCATCAGTGCTGAAGACAAAGCTGAGCAGGCAAATGAAATCAATAGATTAAGCATTTAAATGTTCCTTTAACAAATAGTGTACAAAAAAATTATGAATCGCATATTCCAGCGCCGGACTTTATCAACCTGCGCAGGAAAAGTCAAAACAATCAGAACATGGGTCAGCTATGATTTCAACAATAACTGGTTTTGGAAAACGTGGGAGAGAATTGAGAAAAAATCCTTTTACAGGAATCAAGGACAATTGATCTCAGGTGGCAGAGACCATCAAGGTCAGTTTTTGCCCAGGATGGAGAATATGGCCGTGGGAAAGTTCATTCCAACGCCGAATTTGTTCCGTGGCGACATCGAACTGGCGACCAATATCCCAAAGAGTATCCCCCGGAACCACCTTATAAATCATTTTCCGGGATGGCCCTTTATTCGTCCGTTTCTTTGCCACAACGCGGACTCCCGGCTTTGAAACTGCAAGAATCTGTCCCGGCCTGAGGATATTGCTCCAACCCAGTTTATTCCAGACTCGCAATTGCTTTTGCGTGACATTATTACGCCTTGAAATAGACCAGAGACTGTCACCACGACGTACCTTATAGGTTCTACGACGGCTACGGACGTAACTATCCTGCAGGGCATTGATCGGAAGCTTGGTATAGCCTTCCTTCAAAGGAAGAATAAGATTATCACCAATCTGTAATGCGCGTGGATTAACTATTTTGTTCAATGCGACGATATCATCGACCCGGATTCTATATTTCCGTGCAATGACCTGCAGGGTGTCTCCCGATTTAATCAGGTGGCGGTGATAACGAGCCCTCTGGTTCTTTGGGAGCTGAGCATACCGGGTCATAACCTGTCCAGCATAACCAAATGGAACTTTAAGCTGATAATTGGTAACCCCCGGGGGGGTACACCAACGCTTCAACTCGGGGTTAAGCTCTTTCAACTCCTGATAGCTGATAGCACAGAATCCGGCAATAATTTCGAGATCCGTACTTGTTTCCACGGTAACTGTCTCATATTCCAGAGGTTCATCATAATTCAAATCTGCAAATCCATAAGCGTCTAAATTTTTCACGATCGTGAGAGCCGCCAGTAGTTTTGGTAAATAATTTTTCGTCTCCTCCCGTAGAACATGACCATTTGTCAGGGCCCAGAAGTCTCTGCTGCCACTCTTTCTGACCGCTTTACGAACTTTTCCACCCCCGGCATTATATGCCGCAACAGCCAGATACCAATCTCCATCAAAACGTTTATGCAGGTACTTTAGATGTCTGGCTGCAGCGTGTGTCGCTCTCTCTAAATCGAGACGTCCATCCTGCCACCAATCATTTTTCAAACCATAAAGGCGACCAGTACTTTCAATAAATTGCCATGGGCCAGCAGCATGCGCCCAACTGTAAGCACGAACATTAAATCCTGACTCAATCATAGCCAAATATGCTAAATCGAGGGGAATCCCCTCATCAGCAAAAACCATCTGAATTTTCGGAACGTAACGCCCGGCACGTTCAAGCCAACGACCAAACATTTTCTTTCCAGGCCCCGTATAACGCTTCACCAACTTGTCAACCCGGGCATGCTCTGCTAAAGGAAAATCACCATGATAAGGAAGTGACGCACCCTCTCGTAAATAGGTCGCAATTGGTTCAGGGAGGGGCTCAAAACCTGACAACTTGAGCTTAATATCATCAGATTTACTTTGTTCACCGGCAAGTGTAGACGTTACTTGGGCGAGATCTCCCTCTTCAACTGGCACAATTGATGCTGGAAGGTCTTCTCTCTGGGGAGAAACCCCAGCAGAGTGCATTGTCGGTTGACAACCGAAAAGGACGAACACCAGCAGTATTGAAATATTTTTAAGCATCAATCCTCACAAGGATTATCACATCAGCACGAATGTTAGCAAAAGCTAACGACAGACTAGTCAATAGTCTCCTCAAAGTCAAGCTCAACCGATTCAAGATCTTCCTCTACCCAAAAACGCTGCTGCAGTTTATCCAGTAACGCTCCAAAACTGTTCCGTTGTAGAGCCGAAACAGCTACAGCATCATAGCGGCGACATATATGTGGCAAATCCTCAGCTGCAACCTGATCAATTTTATTAAAAACCAGCAATCGCTGCTGAGTCCCCAGATTCAGGCTATCTAGAATTTTATCAACCGACTTGATCTGCTCATCAAAACGTGGGTTTGATAAATCAACCAGATGGAATAATAAATCCGCGTCCTCCAATTCTTCAAGTGTTGCCTTAAAAGCACCAATTAAACTATCTGGAAGATCACGAATAAAACCGACGGTATCAGTAATAATAATTTCCCGATCGAGAGGAAAACGAAGCCGCCGGGTCGCAGTATCTAACGTTGCAAAAAGGAGATTTTCGGTCAGAACATCACTCTGAGTCAACGCATTCAACAAGGTTGACTTGCCGGCATTGGTATAACCGACAATGGAGACAATCGGCAGACCTGCTCTGATTCTCTTCTGCCGCCTTTGCACCCGCCCCCGACCGAGAGAATCGAGCTGTTTTTCCAGCCGACGGATTTTATCACGGATCCGTCGACGATCAATTTCCAGCTTGGTTTCACCAGGCCCCCGTCCTCCTATTCCCCCCATAAGACGAGACATGGCCGTTCCCTTCCCTGATAAACGGGGAAGAATATATTTAAGTTGTGCCAGTTCCACCTGAACCTTTCCGTCTCGGGATTGTGCCCGCTTGGCAAAAATATCCAGTATCAACTGGCTACGATCAATGACCTTCATTTCTGTTATCTCAGAAATAGAGCGGATCTGATTCGGGGTCAAATCCTGATCAAACACCAATAAAGTGACATGTTGTTGCAGGGCACGGATAATAATTTCTCGTAGTTTCCCCTCTCCGACCAGAAACCTCGGGTTGAATTTACGCGGGCGCTGAATAACCTGATCAATCACTGCCAAATTGGCAGTTCGAGCCAATTCATCAAGCTCTGCCATAGAGTTCTCAACCCGTTGCCGGCTCATTTGCCCGACAGAAATCAGCAATGCTCGCTCTCGACCATCGGCAAGATCGATTGTTTCAGCGGCGACCCGCTCCATTTCGTGATCAAGGGCAGAGATAAAGGTAGAAAAATCAAGATCGAAACGGTAAAAATCCTGAAAATCAACAGATTCAATCTGAGTTTTTTCCCGGGTAGGCAATAAATGGGCATAGGAAAAACGTGCTGGCAATCCGTTTTCACCGACACAAATGACTGCCATAGCATCGAGTCGCAGCAGTTCCAAGTCGGTCAAATCATCACGGCTTAGGGAATCTTGTTTTAAATGGGTATGGACACAACGCAGACCACGCAAGCCGCTCCGACCTAAACTATATCTGGAGAGGTCGGGGATCTCAATTTCTCGATCATCCCCGACAATCACAAATAAAATCGATCCGGAGCGATCAATGATCAACCCAAGCTGGCGTTTCAACTCGTGAGACAGCTCGGTTAAATAGCGAGCTAATTCTCCGGAGATCAACTCCTGAGCCGGAATTTTACGCCGATATATACGTTCCAGAGCTTTAATCTGGCTCGCCTTCAGTCCGCCAGTTTTACCTTCAATCATCTGTTACGCCTACAAGTTTGGATAGAAAAAGGGGACATGTATTCACTACGTGTCCCCTTTTCCCAGGTATTCAAAATCTAAAAAGGAGGATATGCAACACCAGCATATCACCCCAGTTTTTTAACCAGCAGCAATACTAAACCCGCCATCAACATAATGAATCTCACCCGTCACTCCGGAAGAGAGATCAGATAGCAGATAAAGTGCAGCCTTACCGACATCTTCCTGATTGACCAGTCGCTTCAGCGGTGCACGCTCTTCTGCGACACTCAGTTTTTTCTTAAAATCAGCAATTCCTGCGGCAGCCAGGGTCTTGATCGGGCCAGCAGAAACAGCATTGACCCTGATCCCCTGCTCACCAAGCTCAGCAGCCAGATAACGAACTGAAGACTCCAACGCGGCCTTAGCCACACCCATAACATTATAAGAGGGGATGGTACGAACCGAACCAAGATAGGTCATGGTAATAATGCTGCCACCATTCTGTAGAACTGGCAGTGCACATCGAGTCATTGACACCAGCGAATAGGCACTGACATCCAATGCCAAGCGGAAACCATCACGACTGGTCTGGCTAAACGGACGTTTCAAATCTTCGCGATTAGCAAAAGCAATAGCATGAACAACAAAATCAATCTGCCCCCACTGCTTTTCTAATTCACTAAAAACAGCTACCATTTCATCCTCATTTTGCACATCACAGGGGAGGATGATGGTGGAATCAACACTCTCTGCCAGAGGGCGAACCCGGCGCTCTAACGCCTCATTTAAATAAGTAAATGCGAGTTCAGCACCGGCAGCTCGCAGCTGCTGGGCAACCCCCCAGGCAATACTCTTATCGTTTGCAACGCCAAAAATAACCCC
>CAZGKZ010000066.1:0-5926 GCA_964526315.1 uncultured Geobacteraceae bacterium | reverse complement strand
CAAATTCAATCCGGTAAAACAGATCAGCACCAGAGTCGTAACCGAGAGTGGATTCGATATCCCAGGTCGGGGTGAGCCGATAGCGGAGTTTGATCCGATCATTACCGCCATCCGGTGAATAGCCAAAGCTGAGATAAAGGTCAGGGTTAAGGTATTTACCTGTGGTGATGACCGTTGTGCTGTCTTCTCCGCTGCTACTTTCATAGTCCGAACTGATATAGAAGGTGTCTACTCCCAGCTCTTTTACCATGCTTCGTGATTTTCCCTGGGGGACTAAGGCCCCTGCGGCTGTCATAAGTAGGTTTGTCTGGCTGCGGGAGGCACTCATCGGCTGGCCGGTCAGAAGGTATGAAATAATGTCTCCCTCGGGCATGGTTGGTCTCGAATAAAGTTGTACATCTGGTTCCTGGGGTGTTCCGCTCACCTTAGCTCCCACTTCCACTTCATTTAACCGTCGCAGGGCTAAAACATCTAAGTCCGGCTGTTCGAGTGGTCCACCGGTAAATGATATATACCCGTAATTGATATTAAGGTTAGCTCCCAGTCCAAAATATGTTCCGTGGATAACGTGAATCTTTCCATAACCGATCAACTCCTGCTTCTCATCTGATCGAATACGGAGTTTTCCACCCAGCTGTGCATCTATATTTGCGGCGTAAAGAAACACCTGACCGCCAAGAATTAACTGCAGGTCAATATCATACTTAAACTTTTCGTTTGCACTTTCCTGAATCGGGGTATCAACAAATTCCAGATCTGGACTGTTGCTGATAACTCCGGCCTCCTGCTGATCATTAATCTGGACGGCGGGTAATTTTATTTCCCCCCGCACCTTAATGCTGTCCATCGTTCCATCAATCTCCAGGTCAGGACTGATACTCACCTGTAGTTCAGGGTAATTAAACAGTTGGAAATTTTTCCCTTTAAGCTGAAGATGATAAGTTTCCGGAAGCCAATTCTTAATATCCAGATGACCACTGCCGCTGAGTTTTCCTGAGCCGGAACTGCACTTTAAATTAGTAACCTCTATATGGGTTCCGGAAACATTCCCTTGTAGCTCAATTCCGCCCAACTGGATACCCGCAGAAGCGAGAAACATTTCGGCCTCAAGTAGATCAAACTGCCCGGTCAGATTTGGTTTTAGCCAGCTTCCATTCAGCTGCAGATCCAGGTTGAGTTTGGCACGACTTTTCTGGAAATATTCAGGAAAATAGACCGACAAGAGCCCAAGTTCATGGATGCTGGTGTGCAAATCAACATTTACGGGTCCATCTGGATCAAACGTCCATGGCCGTGCTGCTGCTAGAGGCAGACTAAACGTGGTTTTGATATTGCCGCGTTTCTCCAGTTTTAGATTGAAATTACCGTTTAACTCTTTATTCCACTGCCAGTTCAGTTCGGCTGATTCTATTTTGACATCGTTGGTTAGTTTTTCTTCTTGCCAGTGTATGTACCCATTGTTGATGTTTGCGCTGCCACTGAGATTAAGGGGTTCATCTACTTGCCAATCACCATGACTGTTCAAGTCAAGTGTTCCGTTGAAACTCAGTTCATCGGGAATCCAGGGTTGGAGGATCTCCAGGGGAATTCCCTCTCCGGATAATTGTATTTCCCCTTGTTGTGGCCAGACAAAATTATTTTTCTGTGTTGACGTCAGAATTCCATTGAAATGGCTGCCATCTGCCAAACTTATTTGTAAGGAGCTTTGTAGCCCCGATTCGTCCCAGTCGAACAGAAATTCACTGTGTTCCAGCTTGAGTTTCAGTTGCTGATATTGTATTTCGCCATGGGTCGTTATTTTCATCTGGAGACGGTTTTTCTCCCCCCGCTCCAGATTGACAGAACCATCACTCAGTCCTGAGACAAGTCCCCCGGGAATCAAGGGATCAAATAAAGAAAGGTCCAGATTCTGCCAGAAAATTGAGGCGGTTCCTTGCTGTTGTTTCAGCTGGTAATCCCCCTGTAGTTGTAGTTCGCCGCCATTATCACTGTGTACTGACAACTTCTTGAGACTCAACTGGTCGGCAGAAAGGAGGATCGGCACCGCCTGCTGTAAGTGCCAGTTACCAAAAGGAGAGTCCATCACCTGGAAACTGGATATCTCGCCTTGCCATTGGTGACCGTTCCAGGACCCCTGAATCCTAGTTGCAGCGTTATTTTGTGCTTGGGTGAGATCCAGCATCAATGAGTGGTTATTGAGATCCCCTTTAAGCCTGATTGAGATTTTTTCAACATCAAGATCCAGCTGTTGATAGTGCAGCGACTGACCGTTCAACTGTAGTTTCCAGGTAGGTTCATTCTCCGCTGTCTCGACCTGCAGGGAGAGCTGATCCAGTTGCCAATCCTCAAAGGCGAGATTTTTACCGCTGGCCTGGAGCGCGATTCGCAACGACTGCTGCTGCCAGCTCAGCCAGCCATTTCCGGAAAATTGTCCCGAGGTATTGGCCAGCAAGTGTTCCAGATCTTTAACCTGCCAGCTGTATGTCAGTTTCTCTTCAGGGTTGCCGCTAGCCTGCAATTGGATCCCTTCTCCCTGCAGTTGCAATTGGTCGATCTGGAGAGAATTATCCTGTAAATGAAGTTCTGCAATACCGGATAGGGGATAGTTGTGGAGGGTTGAGTCTTGGAGTTGTAGTTGCAGCGTCCCCTGAGGAGGTTGTTCTTCGCCGCCGTTAAGATTAGCTTGAAGATCAAGGTTCAGGCGACCGGCTAATTGAGGATAGAATTTCTGTGGGTCAATCTCTCGACCGGAGAGTTGTGTCCTGAGTTGCCATCCTTGTTTCCAGCCGATTTGTGCTTGGCCATCAAGAACCCCGTTCAGCCATTTACCACGGAGATTTATCAGGGAAATATTGTCCTGTGTCCCGGTGAAATCGCCCGCCAGTTGACTATCTGTCAGCCCGGATCCAAGATTTTTTAAGTTGAATTTTCCACTATAGGTATCCGGATTTCCTTCAATCTGGATTGTGCCGGAAAGGTTGACTGGCTGGCCGGTTTCTTCCTCCAAGTCTATCTGGTTAAGTTGCAGACTGCTGCTCAGCTCAAGAGGGCTGCCGCTAAAATTCAACATTGTGTCAGCTGTGATGTTTCCCGGATGATCAGGCCGACTCAGGGTTAGTTGTCGGAGCTGTAATTGTTCCGCTGTCAGCTCTACCTCGGATACTGCCGTAAACTGTTTTCCTTCTGCTGCAGTCAGGTTAATCGTTATTGATCCATTCAGTATCTGTGCCCCGTCTCCTTGATGCAGATCTGTCTGCAGTTTTACTTCTTGCCACGCGGCTGCCGAATCATCTGTTGCAATTTGTAGCTTGGCAGTGAGTGCCGGTTGTTTCAGCTCGCAACTGAATGAACCAGCTCCCTGCAGTTCTCCGCTCTGCAGCGTAAGATTATTGCCTTGCAGTGTCCCGTTTTCCCACTGTAGATCACCCTGAAACAGTTCAATCTGCAGCGGCTCCTGGTTTTTCTGCTTCCAGCTGAGATTTTGTAAGTTAAAGTTATTCAGGTCAATCTGCAGAAAATCGAGTAGCCAGGGCAGTTCTGGCCAACTGAAAGTTATTACTGTGCTGCTCTGCTGTTCTGCTGTTGATTTGATCTGTAGGTTTCTAACCTGAAGTTGTTCTATCTCCAAGGTCAGCGGCAGTAATCCTCGCAGCTGATTCTGCATCGAGAAGTGCTCAAGAGATAGTTGCTGCTCCTGTTGATGCAGTTCAATGTTTTTAAGTTGGAGTGTCCCGGCAAGGGTTCCCTCAATCTCACCGATAGTCAATTCGAGACCGGCCCATTCTGGCAGCTTCTGCAATAACCAGGAAGTTCCACTCGGTGAATAGAGCAGCCAGCTTCCGGCGCTGAACACCAGCAAAACTATCAGGAAGAGAAAAATAGCAGTATATCGGAGCAGCTTTACCATTCCGCCCCCATACTGAGTGATAGCCGAAGCTTACTTCCATGCCCATCAATTGGTCGTGCCAGGTTAATGTGTATTGCACCGAAGGCAGTGTAATAGTTGAGACCGACTCCGGCCCCTTGCCTGGTGTGATAGTCGGAGATAGAGTTGAATGAATTGCCGATATCAGTAAAGAAAACGATTCCCCAATCCGGGGTGAGTTTTCTCTCCAGCTCAATATTGGCAATCAACTGGTGCTTGCCGCCAATCACTTGTCCATCATCATCTTCAGGACCGAGAGATTTATATTTGTAGCCGCGGATACTTTCCCCACCACCGGGGAAAAATCGGAGTGACGCAGGGACCTGGCTAAAAGAGTCACTATGCCAGGTTGCTCCTCCACGTAAGCGCAGCAGTAGCGATAGTTGCTGGGGCAGAGGGTGGATGGTGGTTATATTTCCAGTAAGTTGTAGTAGGCTGATATCGGAGAGAAGAGTCTCCGTTCCCCCTTTCAACTCCAGTCTGGTTTGTATCCCTCGGCGTGGGGTCAAAAGATCATCGACGAGCTGTAAACTAAGGCGTCCCCCGGTCATGAGCAGGTGTGATAAATCGGAACTATCATCACCAATCCAGTAACGTTCCCGTTCCCGGCGGAGGAAAATGGAGGCAGTCAGATTTTCACGAAACGACCGCACATATTCTACCTCGGAAAACAACTTGTCGCTGTCGTAACTGGTGTTATCTTCATTTCTGATGCCGGCAGTGATCCGGGTTTTTCGGTCGAGGCTATCCAGGTCGGGGATGATGTATGTGGTGATAAAAAACTGGTCTTCTTCCGATATCCGCAGATCTCCCTGAAATTCGTGACCCCGATGAAACAGGTTGCGGTTACGATAGCGTAGTGACCCACGTGCGCCACTATCTGTTCCATAACCGATACCGGGAAACAGCTGGTGTCGTGGTGAGGATTCCAGAGAAATCTGGATTGGAATCCGGTCGCCTTCCGCCTGATCTCTTAATGGGTGAATTTCGATACTACGGAACAGGTTTGCATCACGTAGTTTGCGCCGAGTTTGATTGAGTCCGTTTTTGGAAAAGAAGTCCCCTTCCTGATAGGTGATATAGCGATGCAGAAAGCGTTCTGGATAATCATCGTGATTCTCAAATACCGTTTTTCCAAAGCGAAAGCGGCCCTTACTGTCGAGATGGAGAATAATCTCGACTTGTTGTTTGTCCCGGTCGACAAGAATCTGGTGGCGCTGGAATTCAGCATCAAAATAGCCGAGGTTGATCGCTCCTTGTAGAAATGCGGCCTTTCCCTCTTCATAAAGGTCCTGACGGAGAATATCACCGACATGCAGCGGGAAATCTTCAAGAAGTTGGTTTAATTCCGGCAGAGCGGCTCCCGGACCCGTTACATTTAGTTTGAGGGTGGTGACTCTCAGTGGAGCTCCAGGTTTGATTTTCACTCTGAGTCGGTACTCTCCCGGCTTGATCTCCTTGACCTGGCTGCTGACCTGGCTGTGAAAATAGCCATAGGGTTCCAGAATCGCACTGACTCGATCGGGTAGTTGTTGTTGATAGTGGCTGAGCCAGGTTTTATTGATAATCCCCTCACTGATCAGGGATGATGGGAGAACCAGTGCCAGATCCAGAACTTTTTGTAACTCACCGTCCACCCCCTTAATTTTTAGCCGAAGCGATTCTGCACTGCTGGAAACGGGCAGCAGTAATAAACAAAAAAGGAGCAGGTAGAATCGAAACTTCATTGGGGTGAACACCTACGAACGTTGTAAAGAGATTTTGACCTTATGGTGAAGTTTAAGCAGAGTAGAGAGTTAAGGTTACAGATATCAGAGTTATTCTTTGCTGTCCATTGTCAAATATGGGGAGAGAATACGGTTCCAGACTGCATAGCCGGCAAGATTCAGATGTAACCCATCCTCAGCAAATAACTTTTCATCCGGCCGTTGCCTATCTGCATTGAGGAGAGGTGTGGCGGTATCCAGAAAGAGACAGAGACCGCTGCTGTTGCAATAGTTT
>CAZGKZ010000065.1:0-5999 GCA_964526315.1 uncultured Geobacteraceae bacterium | reverse complement strand
CGACCTGGTACCGGTGATCCGGTGACTGACGGCGAGGTTGGTGAAGTGGTGGTAACCTGTTTGAATGCAGACTATCCGCTGATCCGTTTTGCAACCGGTGATCTTTCAGCAATTCTGCCTGGTTCCAGCCCCTGTGGGCGTACCAACCGTCGCATCAAGGGGTGGATGGGGCGCGCTGATCAATCGGCCAAGGTTCGGGGAATGTTTGTCCATCCCAGTCAGATTGCCGAGGTGCTGTCGCGGCATGATGAAGCAATCAGAGGGAGACTGGTGCTTAGTCGAAACAGCCGGGGGCTTGATGAGGTTTGTCTTCAGGTTGAGACAGACAATAGAGATCAGGCGGCATTGGTTCATGCGCTGACTGACAGTTTTCAGGGGATCACCAAACTGCGTGCCGAGGTATCCCTGTGTCAACCCGGGTCGCTGGTCAATGACGGCAAGGTGATTGATGATCTGCGGCCGATTGGTTAGTAGAATTATACTTGTATTGAAATGCGTAACACTGTAAATAAATCAAAATTTTAAAGAGGAGAGATAATATGCCTGACACTAATAAGCTTGGATTGAAAATTCGTCAGCTTCGCGAAGCCAAACAGATGAGTATTGAACAGTTGGCTGAACAGAGCCAATGTCACATCGACCAGATCCAGCAACTTGAAGCTGGTGAATTGATCCCCTCACTCACTCCGTTGATGGAAATTTCCCGTGCCTTGGGTGTACGTCTCGGTACTCTGATGGATGACGAGCCAATTGAAGGACCGGTTCTGTTCAAGCAGACCGATTTTCCCAAGGTTCTCCGTTTTTCCGGTAAGGATCCAAAAGCGACCAGCAGCAATCTCGATTTTTTCACGATGGCCGCCGATAAAAAAGATCGTCACATGGAACCTTTCATGATCGATGTTAAGCCGCGCACCGATAATGTTCCGCCACTTTCAGGGCATGAAGGAGAAGAGTTCATTTTTGTCATTTCGGGAAATATCCGCATCAACTATGGCAAAAACTCCTACGAACTGAATCCCGGAGAGAGCATCTATTATGACTCAATCGTTCCACACGATGTTCATGCCGTGGGTGATCAAACTGCGCGGATTCTTGCTGTCGTTTACGCGCCGTTCTAAAGGGAGGAAGCAACATGCCCTACACAAAGAAAACCATCGGTGCCTATTTCGAGGAGCAGGTCAAACGACAGCCGGATCATGATTTTATCGTCTATCCCGACCGTGCTCTAAGGTGGACCTATCGCCAGTTCAATGAACGGGTCGACGACTTGGCTAAAGGACTGTTAGCCACTGGCATTGGCAAAGGAGACAATGTCGGGATCTGGGCGACCAATGTCCCCGATTGGACTACCTTTATGTTTGCCACCGCCAAGATCGGTGCGGTGTTGGTCACTATTAATACCAGCTATCGTAGTTTTGAATTGGAGTATTTGATCAGACAAGCTGACCTCAAAACTCTGGTACTGATTGGCAACTTTCGTGATCACGACTACCTGCAAACGATCAACGAACTGATTCCGGAACTCCGTACCTGTCAGCGCGGACATCTGCGCAGTGAAAAATTTCCTGAGCTGCGGTCAGTTATCTTCATCGGCCATGCAAAACACCGGGGGATGTACAACAGTCGCGAGCTGATGCTGCTCGGTAGCCAATGTGGCGACGAACGGTATATGAGGGTCAAGGCGTCCCTCGATTGTCACGAGGTGGTCAACATGCAGTACACCTCCGGCACCACCGGTTTCCCGAAAGGGGTGATGCTCAGCCATTACAACATCCTCAATAACGGCTATTACATTGGTGATCGGCAGAAGTTTACCGAGGCCGACCGCCTCTGCCTGCCAGTGCCGCTGTTCCATTGTTTCGGCTGTGTCCTCGGGGTGTTGGCGGCGCTGACCCACGGCAGCACTCTGGTGCCGCTGGAAGAGTTCGACCCACTGTTGGTGCTGGCTGCGGTGCAGAAAGAGAAATGTACCGCTCTCTACGGCGTACCAACCATGTTCATTGCTGAACTCGACCATCCGATGTTTGACATGTTTGATCTCAGTTCCCTGCGCACTGGTATCATGGCTGGTTCACCTTGTCCTGAAGAGACGATGCGCCAGGTGATAGAGAAGATGCACTGCACTGATATCACCATCGCCTATGGCTTGACTGAAGCCTCACCGGTGATTACCCAGACCCGCACCGATGATTCTATTGCCCAGCGGACCGGCACGGTTGGTGCGGCATTGCCGGAAATTGAAGTCAAAATCATCGATTCTGAAACGGGTGTGGAGGTTGGCCCCGGGGCAAGTGGTGAACTCTGCTGCCGTGGTTACAACATCATGAAGGGCTACTACAATCTGCCCGAACGAACCGCCGAGGCGATTGATGCCGATGGTTGGTTGCGTTCCGGCGATCAAGCTGAGGTTGATGAAGACGGCTACTATAAAATTACCGGTCGGATTAAAGATATGATTATCCGTGGTGGTGAAAATATCTACCCGCGTGAAATTGAGGAATTCCTCTACACCATGGATGGCATCCTCGATGTGCAGGTGGCCGGTATTCCGGACAAGAAATACGGCGAGGTGGTCGGAGCCTTCATCATCCGTAAACAGGGTGCTGAGATTGCCGAAGAGGACGTTATCGATTTCACCCGTAATCGCATTGCTCCCTATAAGAAACCGAAACATGTCTTCTTTCTCGATGCTTATCCGATGACCGCCAGCGGCAAGATCCAAAAGTACAAACTGCGTGAAATGGCCTGTGAAAAACTTGGTATTGATGGAGTTGTGTTCGACAACGAAAAGGAAACAAAATGACCAAAGGTAAGCCGACAGTAACGATTCATGAAGATCTGTGTAAGGGGTGTGGCCTCTGCATTATTCACTGTCCCAAAGAGATACTGAGTGCCTCCGATAAAATCAACGAACTTGGCTATCAGACAACTGTCGTTTCTGGTGAAGATTGTATCGGGTGTGCTAACTGCTACATTATCTGTCCGGAACCGGGTGCGATTACTGTCGTGAGACCGTAGGATATAAATCTGATGAGCCGCTAAGTCAAAGAGAGGCTTTTCTTATATCCTGGTAAAAATATTTTAAACAACAGGAGTAACTGTTTTGAAAAAATTGGTTAAAGGAAACGAGGCGGTGGTGATCGGTGCCCTCGTTGCTGGTTGCGATGCCTATTACGGCTATCCGATCACCCCGGCGAGTGAAATTGCCCACGCTGCCAGTGAGCATTTTTTGCCTCTTGGTAAGGTTTTTGTCCAGGCTGAATGTGAAGTTGGTGCAATCAATATGGTTTTTGGGGCGGCATCCTCTGGTCAGCGAGTTTTGACCGCCAGCTCCGGACCCGGTATTAGTTTGAAGATGGAAGGGATTTCCTATCTAGCCGGAGCCCAACTGCCTTGCGTTATTGTTGATGTGCAGCGGGTTGGCCCCGGTCTTGGTAATATCGGCCCGGAACAGAGCGACTACTTTCAGGTGGTTAAAGGGGGTGGACACGGTGATTACCGGAATATTGTCCTCGCTCCGGCTTCGGTCGAGGAGACCTACCGCATGACCATCGAAGCCTTCGACCTGGCCGATAAATGGCGCACCCCGGTGTTTCTTCTGACCGATGCCACGTTGGGGCAGATGATGGAGCCGATCGATATCCGTCAGGAACCAACACATCGGACTGATAAGTCCTGGGCTCTCGATGCCAAAGCGGAAAGTAACGACAATTTGATCACTTCGATCTACCTCGATTTTGACGATATGGAGTCCCACATTAATGGGTTGCATGAAAAATATCGGCAGATTACCGAAACAGAAGCCAGAGCGGATGTTTACGGTGCTGCTGAACCGGAGATTGTTCTGACCGGCTACGGTATTACTGGACGGATGCTTCACAGTGCTGTCGATGAATTGGAAAAGCGTGGTATTGCCGCAACATTGATCCGCCCGCAGACTCTTTGGCCTTTTCCGAGCAAGGTTTATCAGGATACTGTCAAGCCAGGCATTCCGGTGCTCTCAGTTGAATTAAGTCGCGGCCAGTTTATTGAGGATGTCCGGTTGTCACTACCGGGTCATCAAGTAAAATGGTTCGGGCGGGTTGGCGGCAATCTACCGGAGCTTGGAGAATTGGTGGAACAAGCTGAGAAATGTCTGCAGGAGGCATCCAATGACTAAAGTATTTGAAAAATCATCGGCCTTCTTCGATACCTTCGAACGCAAGCCCAGCATGCAGAAAACCACCCATTATTGCCCGGGTTGTGGCCACGGCATCCTCGGCAAGATCATTGCTGATCAACTCGCCGAGCTCGGCTTGCAGGATCAAACCATTTTTGTTGGTCCGGTCGGTTGTGGTGTTTTTATTTACTACTATTTTGAAAGTTCCGCTGTTTCGTCGGCGCATGGTCGTGCATCAGCTGTTGCTACCGGCATCAGTCGCGCTAATCCAGATGCTGTTACCATCTCCTATCAGGGGGACGGTGACCTGGCGGCAATTGGAACCAGTAATGCGATCCATGCTGCCAACCGTGGCGAAAACATGATCGTCTTTTTCGTCAACAACAATATCTACGGCATGACCGGTGGCCAGATGGCCCCGACCAGCCTGATTGATCAGGTTGCATCTACCGCTCCCTATGGTCGCAGCATCAAAAACGACGGTTACCCGTTGCGGATGGCTGAAATGATGGCCGGTCTGGAAGCGCCGACCCTGGTTGCCCGGGTTGGCGTAAACAATCCGCGTAACATCCGCCAGGCAACCAAAGTGATCAAAAAAGGGCTGGAAATTCAGCGTGATAAGAAAGGCTACGCATTTATCGAAGTCCTTTCTCAGTGCCCGACCAATTGGAGAAAAGAACCGAAGGAGGCCTGTGAATGGATCGATGATGTGGTCAGTAAACAATATCCGTTTGGGGTGTTCAAGGATCTGACTGAGGAACGTGGAGCCGTTGACCGACCATGTAAGCGGGTTGAATTTGCGGCAGTTGCTCAACAACTGGGGCTGGTTGAAGCAGAAGCGAGTGACGTCAAGCAACTTGAAATGGCGCACGATGAGATGCACTTTAAATTTGCCGGATTCGGCGGACAGGGGGTTCTCTCCCTCGGCATGATGCTGGCGCAGATGTCGATGCAACGCAACATGGAGGTCACCTGGCTCCCATCCTATGGCCCGGAAGTACGCGGCGGGGTTGCCAACAGTTCGGTAGTGGTGAGCAAAGATCCCATCGGTACTCCGGTGGTTGATAACCCGGACGTGCTGGTCGCCCTGAACCGGCCATCGCTGGAGAAATTTGGTCCACTGGTGCCGGAGGATGGGTTGATCGTTTACAATAGTTCACTGATCGATCAGGTTCCCACTAATCTCAAGGGGAAGGTGTATGCCCTCCCTGCCACAGATCTGGCATCCACAGCGGGAACCGTCAAAGCAGCCAATGTCGTGGTTCTCGGTTTTGTTGCCCGCAAAACCGGGATGTTCGAGCTCGCCGACTTGGAGGCGTTCTTGTGCGAAACATTCAAGAAGCCGGCTTTGCAGGAGATTAATATTAAAGCAGTTAACGCCGGGTGGCAGGCTGCGGACGATTTGTAGGTAACCAACAGAAAAATTTGTATCAACATCAAGACCTCCATACGCTGGGGGTCTTCTGTTTAATGAGTTGTTTTTGATGGTGTTTTGGTTTTCGTTCAAGGACAACTCTGCTATTCTTCGCGCCTATATCTTCTGATTGGGGAAAGTTATGCAGGAAACACCGACTCACCGTCTACCGCCACAAAACCTTGAAGCTGAAATGTCGGTTCTCGGTGGGGTGTTATTGGAAAACGAAGCCCTTAACCGGGCTTTAGAGTTTCTGAGAACCGAGGATTTTTATCGTGAAAGTCATCGGAAAATTTTTAATGCCCTGATTATTTTGGGGGATAGAAGTGAGCCGGCTGATCTGGTCACTTTGACTGCAGTGCTAAAAGATCGTGGTGAACTTGAAGCAGTTGGGGGGAGTACCTATCTGGCAACACTGGTCGATTA
>CAZGKZ010000064.1:0-6019 GCA_964526315.1 uncultured Geobacteraceae bacterium | reverse complement strand
CTGCAATTCTATCAACGATTGGCCGGGGCTGAGAATGATGATGAGCTGTTTGACCTGGTCGAAGAACTGCGTGATCGCTACGGTGAGCCACCGCTTGCGGGAGAGGTTCTGATTGCCACCATGCGATTACGAATTCTGCTGAAAAAGCTCTGTGTGGAATTGCTTGAATATGATAGTAAAAGACTCAGCCTATCGTTTCATTCCTCAACAAAGGTTTCCCCCAATTTAATCCGACAGCTGGTGACTGAACAACCGGATAAATATCGCCTTGGAGCCGATTTCAAACTCAATATTAGTCTTGGCCGTTTATCATCAGCTGAGCTGTTGGTCAGGGTGAGAAAAGAATTGCAACTATTTTTCTGACCATGGTATTTTTGACGATGTTGTATTCTGTCCCTCCCCCTCTTGGGGAGAGAGGGAAGTTCAGGTGGATAGCATATGAGGTGGTGGTATTTTTTCTGTAGTTTTAACGAGAGTACTTATGTTGTTGTTTCTGGCGGGGCTGTTCTCCTGTCAACAACAGGAACCGCAACCACAGCCACCGCTGTTGGAAGTTGGTCAACGGCAACTGACATTACCGCAGTTTGACCGCGAGTTACAGGAAACTTACCCGGATATTTCTGCCCTGACCAATCAGGAACAACTGCAGCTGAAAGAACAACTGCTTAAACAATTGATTGACCGTGAATTAATTCTCGGAGAAGCAAACCGTTTAAATGTCCAGTTGACACCGGACGAACTTGATGTTGCGCTGGAAAAGGTTCGTGGTGGCTACAGTGAAGAGGAATTTACCAAGGTTCTGGAACAGACCGGGAAAACCTGGAAACATTGGATTGCGGCTTTAAAGCTGCACCTGTTGACGGCTAAGGTGAGTGCTGCTGCTTTAACTTCTCAGGTGGAAGTCAGTGAGAAGGAGACTGCGGAGTATTATAAAAGTCACCGAGAAGAGTTTCGGCGGCCGGTTGAAATAAGAGCCCGGCAGATGCTTTTCAGTTCTCGTGAAGATGCAAATAAAGTTTTGGATCTGCTGAAAGAGGGGGGAGATTTTGCCACCCTGGCGGGTCAATATTCAGAGTCTCCTGACCGGGAAAATGGTGGGGCTCTGGGTTACTTTTCTGCCGGTCAGCTTCCTGCAGAATTTGATGCAGTGTTATTTAAGCTTCCGGTTCGTCAGGTCAGTACTCCAATTGAGAGTCCGTATGGTTTTCACCTTTTCCTGGTTGAACGAAGACGGAAAGCGGGTCTTCGTCCCTATGCCGCAGTTAAGGATGAAATTGCCACAAAACTTTACCAGCAGAAGGAAGAAACCGCCTTTCATCTATGGTTGGAAAACTTAAAGAAAACAACAGACACTCATGTTAACTGGGATCTGTTGCGGTTGAAATCTGAACTATGATGATTGTGCCGTCTGGGTGCAGCCATTTGATTATTTTTAAATAGTTTAACAATACGTCTCTTTAACATTATAAGGACTCATTCTTATGCAGCGTCTTCTGTTTCTGTTTTTATTCTCTCTCTTTTTTGTGGTCACTCCGGTCACGGCGAAAACCCTCAGTAAGATAGCAGCTATTGTCAATGATGACATAATTACTACCTATCAACTTGATCAGGCTGTCATCGAGGATCTGACTAAAAATACCAACAAAAACCAACTGGATATTACCCAGTTTGGCCAGATAAAAAAGCAGGTTCTGGATAAATTGATCGATGATCAACTGATGAAACAGAAGATTAAAGAAATGGATTTGCAGGTTTCTGATGAGGAGTTAAATAGTGCTATTGCAGATGTCATACTCAAAAATGGGTTGACCGATGAGACCCTTAAACAGGCATTGAGCTCCCAGGGAGTGACGATGCAGCAATATCGAGAAAAGGTAAAAAATGAAATTCTCCACTATAAATTATTAAATCGTGAAGTGACCTATAAGGTATTGGTGACCAGCAAAGAGGTTCGTGACTATTTTGACCAACATATTGCTGAATATGCAAGTGGAGAAAAACTCCGTCTCAATCAAATCAGTTATGACTTCTCAGTCGGGGATGAAAAGCAAAGAGCTAAGAGTCACAAGCAGGCAGAGTCCTGTCGAGAGAAACTCAATAAGGGTGAAGATTTTGATAAAGTCATGAAGGATCAAGGGGATTCAGTCACGGGTGGAGATATGGGAGAGCTGGTTGAAGCCGACCTGGCGCAACCGCTACAAATTGCCCTTGCCGGATTAAAACCGGGCGAAGTTTGTGAGCCTTTTGAGCTGGATGGGAAACTTTATATGTTTCAAGTGACCAGCAGAGATTCTAATAGTGATGCTTTGTTTGAACAGGTCAAAGATCAAATCAGACAAAAACTGAAACAGGAGAAAGGCGACAGACGTCTTAAAGAATGGAAAAAAGAGCTTCACGAAAATGCACGTATCGAAATACGTATTTGAGCTGTCGCTATTTTGATTTCACATAACTTTTATCTCTATATTGCTGAGACCACCACCTAAAATGCAACCACTCCTTCTCACTATGGGTGATCCAACCGGGATCGGTCCCGAATTGATCATCAAAGCCCTGCTGGACCATGCTTTTGAGCAGGTCCGATACCCCGTCAAAATCGTTGGTGATGTTGCTGTTCTCAGTCGTGCCGGGGAAATTTTTGGCGGTAAAGGGATTCCCGAACAATTGGAGGAAAATCTTTACTCTCTCCAGTTTGGTGACAAAAAACTGCTGGTCCATTCCTGCTCTGATCTGGATATCACCTCCATTCAATATGGCGCTCCGGACCACCATTGTGGAAAAGCTATGGCCACTTATGTGGAGTATGCTATCTCCCGCTGTCTGGATAAAACTGCCGCTGGAATAGTAACTGCCCCGATCAACAAGGCCGCTATTAATGCAGCGGGATACCACTTTCCCGGGCATACGGAACTTCTGGCAGAACGGTGTGGAGTCAAAAAAGTGGTGATGATGCTGGCGGGAGAGCGGCTGAAAGTGTGTCTGGTTACGACTCACCTCCCCTATCGGGAGGTTCCAACTCAGTTGAGTCGTACCGAAATTTTACGTACTATCGAAATCACGGCACATGCATTTCAGCACCAGTTTGGCATTGAAAAGCCCCGTCTGGCGGTTCTTGCCCTTAATCCCCATGCCAGTGAAAACGGGCTGTTTGGGGATGAAGAGGAGAAGATCATTACCCCGGCAATCAAAGCAGCCCAAGCGGCGGGACTTTCTGTCAGTGGTCCCCACAGTGCCGATACCCTGTTCCACTTTGCCGCAAAGGGCCATTACGATGCGGTTATTTGTATGTATCATGACCAGGGGTTGATCCCCCTCAAGTTGCTTCACTTTGATGATGCCGTCAATGTCACTCTCGGCTTACCGATTATCAGAACCAGTGTTGATCACGGCACGGCCTACGATCTAGCCGGAACCGGAAAAGCCAATACCGCCAGTTTGATTGCGGCGCTGAAAATGGCCGAGCAGATGGCAAACAGCACAGTAAAAAATCAAAAGTTTTAACGCTGAGACGGAGAGATACAGAGAAAAGCAACAACTATTCTAGAGTTTGAAATCAAAAAAGATGTTTGGGTTTCTCTGCGATCTTTGCGGAACTCTCCATTTCTCCGTTAAAATGCTCAAGAGCTTTTACCCCTTATACCCAAAAGATAGAAATAACTATGATTGATAAAATTAAAATTCGCGGTGCGCGGGAACATAATCTGAAAAATCTGGATATTGATATCCCCCGCGATCAATTGGTGGTCATCACCGGGGTGTCTGGTTCGGGGAAAAGTACCCTGGCATTTGATACCATCTATGCCGAAGGGCAACGCCGTTATGTGGAAAGTCTCTCCGCTTACGCCCGGCAATTTCTAGAACAGATGGAAAAACCCGATGTTGATCAGATTGACGGTCTCTCGCCAGCCATCTCAATTGAACAGAAAACTACCTCTAAAAATCCCCGTTCCACGGTAGGAACGGTCACCGAAATCTACGATTATCTCCGTCTCCTCTATGCCCGGGTGGGCCGGATTCTCTGCCACCGTTGCGGCAGCCCGATCCGTTCTCAGACCGTTGAGCAGATGGTTGATCAGGTGATGGAGTTTTCGGAAAAAACCAAACTGATGGTGATGGCTCCCATTGTTCGGGGTCGCAAAGGGGAGTATCGGAAAGAGCTGTTGCAGTTGCAGGCGGACGGCTTTGTCCGGATTCGGGTTGATGGGGAGATGTTTGAGCTGGGGGATAAAATTGAACTGGACAAACAGAAAAAACATACCCTGGAAGTTGTCGTTGACCGCCTGGTGATGAAACCGGAGATTAAATCGCGTCTTGCCGATTCAATTGAGACGGCGCTGCGGTTGGCTGACGGGATGGTGCGGATTGAGATTCCGGACGGGGAGAGTCGACTGTTCTCAGCCAATCATGCCTGTATTGCCTGTGGTCTCTCCTATCCCGAAGTTTCACCACGGATGTTTTCCTTCAACAATCCCCACGGTGCTTGTCCTGAATGCAGTGGTCTCGGGACGAAGATGTATTTTGATCACGAACAGGTGATTCCCAATCCGGAATTTTCCCTCCGCGATGGGGCGATTGTCCCCTGGGACAGCCGGACCGGATATTATTATCAAGCATTGTTGGAAGCTCTGGCAACCCACTACAAGTTTGATATCCGCAGCCCCTTTTCCAAGCTCTCCGAACAACAGCAGAAAATTATCCTCTACGGTTCCGGCGAAGAACCGGTGCAGTTTTTTTATGATCAGGGAGAACGGCGCCACTACTATGAAAAACCGTTCGAGGGGGTGATCCCCAATCTGCAACGCCGCTACCATGAAACCGATTCCGATTCGGTCAGGGAGAATCTGGAACGCTTTATGAGTATTCTCTCCTGCCCAACCTGTAAAGGGGGGAGATTACGCCCGGAAGCTCTTCATATTACCGTGGGAGAGAAGAATATTCAGCAGGTGACAAATCTCTCAATTGGGGATGCTGAAGATTTCTTCCGGGATCTGGTGTTGTCGGATAAAGAGATGGAGATTGCCCGGAGAGTTCTCAAAGAGATTCGGGAGCGCCTCTCCTTTCTGTCGCATGTCGGCCTTGATTATTTAACTCTGGGGCGCAGTGCCGGAACTCTAAGTGGGGGGGAAGGTCAACGGATCCGCCTGGCAACGCAGATCGGCTCCTCCCTGACCGGGGTGCTCTATATTCTCGATGAACCCTCGATCGGACTGCACCAACGTGACAACCAGCGCCTTCTCCTCACCTTGAAACGGCTCCGTGATCTGGGAAATAGTGTGCTGGTGGTGGAACACGATGAAGAGACAATTCTGGAAGCAGATCATGTGATCGATATGGGCCCTGCCGCAGGGATCCATGGTGGGGAGATTGTTGCCCAGGGGACACCAAAGGAAATTCTGGAAAATAGCAATTCACTGACCGGTGACTATCTGTCGGGAAAACGGAGTATTCAGGTTCCGGAACAGCGCCGTATCACTGAACGCTGGCTGGAAATTGTCGGTGCCCGGGCCAACAATCTGAAAGATGTCGATGTAAAAATTCCCCTCGGCCTTTTCACCTGTATTACCGGGGTGTCCGGATCGGGGAAATCTTCTCTGGTGATTGAGACACTCTACAAGGCACTAGCGCAAAAACTTCACCGTGCTCGGGATAAATCAGGACCGGTGAAAGAAATCCGTGGACTGGAACTCCTCGACAAGGTGATCGATATTGACCAGTCACCAATTGGCCGCACCCCACGTTCCAACCCGGCAACTTACACCGGGGTTTTTACCGATATCCGGGATCTGTTTGCCCAGCTTCCTGAAGCTAAAATCCGCGGGTATAAACCGGGTCGCTTCTCTTTCAATGTAAAGGGGGGGCGTTGTGAAGCCTGCGGTGGTGACGGAACTATCAAAATTGAGATGCACTTTCTCCCCGATGTTTACGTCCAGTGCGAAATCTGTAAAGGGGCTCGCTATGATCGTGAAACTCTGGAGGTAAAATATAAAGGGAAAAGTATTGCCGATGTTCTTGATATGAC
>CAZGKZ010000063.1:0-6058 GCA_964526315.1 uncultured Geobacteraceae bacterium | reverse complement strand
TACATCAAACTGAAGAGACGCAAGAACCGTTCCGGAAGGGAAAAGAATTCTTCACGAAGGAGACTTGTCACAACCCCGAAGGTCAGCCCCATGACGATAAAGGAGATGCCGATATTAACCGGGAAGGAGATCATGAAGACATTCAGCTGGGGAAATACCCGCGACATGATACCAAGAGTCAGGGTAGAGAGGATCAAAAGAGCAAGAATTGGGGCAACCAACCGGACACTCAGGATAAGAGAGTGGTTTGCGACCTCAATAATCATCGGAATAGCACCACCTGACAGATTTATTTTTCCCGGTGGTAACATCTCAAAAGAGGAGACGATCGCCCGAAGAAAGAGATGGTGGATATTGAGAGAGAGGAACAACAGAATGGCAAATATTCCCTGAAACCGGGAAATTAGAGCAACCTGTGATTGAGTTGAAGGATCAAATATATTGGCAGCAGCAAACCCCATCTGATAACCAATCAGTGACCCGGCAAATTCCGCGGCCATGAAGACTAATTGCGCCAGGAAACCAACCAGAAGCCCGAGAATAACTTCAGAAGCAATCAATAGCCCCAATTCGAGAGGGGTAAAAGTTTGGGCAGGGATATAATTTTGAACCACCGGATAGGTGAGCATTGAAAACAACACCGCAACACCAAGTCGCAGCTGTGGTGGAATCTGCCCACCGCTGAACACCGGAATAGCGGCAAACATAGCGGCAACTCTGGCTAAGCAGATCAGAAACCCCTGAATTAAAGGGAGAGAAAATTCTGGAAGTTCCATCGATACGGATCCCGGTTATGGGCCGATATTCGGCAATTGATCGAAAATTGAGATAAGAAAAGCAGTGGCTTTTTGCAAAATCCAGGGGGCAAAAATCAGTAACGTGACAAAAACTCCGACAATCTTTGGAATAAAGGTCATGGTTTGTTCGTTAATCTGGGTTGCTGCCTGAAAAATACTGATGACCAGACCAATCCCTAACGCTGCCAGCAACATCGGTGCAGCACACATTAAAGTTGTTTCAATCGCCTGGCGACCAATAGTGACAACAAATTCAGGGGTCATAAAAAATCCTTTTGGAGGATGTGTAGGCTTTGGAAATCCAGCATCCTTCAACCTGCCGTTTCTGCCACCTTAGCCAAAACTTTTGACTAAAGATCCAATCACCAGAGACCAGCCATCCACCAAAACAAATAGCAGGATCTTAAAGGGTAAAGAGACGATAATTGGTGGTAACATCATCATCCCCATTGACATCAAAATTGAAGCAACAATCATATCAACCATCAAAAAAGGGATAAACAAGAGAAAGCCCATCTGAAAAGCCCGTTTTAATTCAGAAAGCATAAATGCCGGGATCAGGGTCATCATTGAAATATCAGCTTGATTTTCCGGTTGTGGCAACTTGGAGATATCGACCAACAACTGTAAATCCTTCTCCCCAACCTGGGAGAACATAAACTTACGCATCGGTTGGAGTGCCTGGTCCAGAGCTTCTTCCTGACTGATTTTTTGATTCATATAAGGCTGCAGTGCCTGCTCATTAATCTGATTAAAAACCGGAGCCATAACAAAAAAAGTTAAAAACAATGAAAGTCCAATGACAATCTGATTAGAGGGTGCAGACTGGGTTCCCATCGCCTGCCGCATGAACGACAGAACAATGACAATCCGGGTGAAACCAGTGGTCATTAACAAGATTGCGGGGGCAACAGAAAGAATCGTCAGGACAATCAGAATCTGCAGCGCCGTAGAAACCTCCCCCGGATCAGTTGCCTCTCCGATGCCAAGAGTAATGGTTGGCAACCCGGCCGCATAGGTACTCAACGGGAGCAACAAACACAGTAGCAGAAATGCCAATTTCAGCTTCATGATTGGTCCTCTTCCAGCTGCTGTAATGTTGCAGAAAATTTATCTGCCGAAGGGATTTTACTCAGGTATTCAATTCGGTCGTTACTCATACCAAGCAGCATCTCTTCACCACGAACCTTGACCACACAAAGAAATTTTCGTCCCCCCAATGGTCGGGTCTCCACAACTTGGATCAACCCATTTTTCTTCTGTGGCAGCACCTTGAAACCTTTGCGACTGGCGGCATACAACAACAGTAAAATGCCGATGACAACGGCCAATGCTGCCGCCATTTTCAAGGAAGCTCCAAGCAAACTCGGTTCGGTGATGGAATCCGCAGCAAAAACAGGCTGCGCAATAAGAATAAGAAAGAAGACTAAGCGGCACATAGAATCATCCTAAGTTTTCAATTCGCTCAGAAGGACTCACCACATCGGTCAGTCGTAATCCAAATTTCTCGTTCACCACAACGGCTTCCCCACGGGCAATGAGACGTGAATTGACATAAAGATCCAACGGTTCACCTGCCAGTTTATCCAGCTCAACCAGAGAGCCCTCCTGGAGTTGCAACAAGTCGCGTACCAGAATTCGAGAACGGCCAACTTCCACCGAAATTTCCAGCGGAATATCAAGTAAAAGATCAATACCGCGCTCATCAAAACCACTTTTGTGAGTTTCTGTCGTTTGTCCATTTTCCAGATTTGTGTCACTCATTAACTATCCTCCATCGGGAATCCGTCCCATAATACGTATTGCTTTTTTACCGCCCTGAACCCCGGCAATACCGAGAAACTTTGGACGTTTTTCTACCATAACTTTCAGTGGAGTATCCGGTTTACAACCAAGATCAATGACATCCCCAACCTGAAAATTTAAAATGTCCCGCACCCGCAGTGACAATGTTGCCAGGATCGCTTCAATTTCAACATCCATATGATCCAGTTCATTGCAGACCAATGATTGCCATTTACTATTTTGCACGGCACTGGTAGGGACAGCCTTTATTTGTTGTTTTTTCTGCAACGGTTCCAGTGCTGAATGGGAAATAACCAGGGTGATATCACCTTCAAAGCTATCAATAGAAACTTTGAATCGCGCCGCAACAACAGCAACCTCCGGACCAACAAAATTAAGTAAGCGGAGATTACTAACCACCTCAACTAAAGAAGATTTTATCTCCTGTAGTTGAAAAAATCCTTTATTCAGCTCAGGACAAGCAGAGTTAAAAACATCACGGATCACATTTAATTCAATGGCACTCATCCCCCGGCTTGGAATGGGACCCTGTCCATCCGAAGTTCCGCCCAGGACCATTTCAATCAACGAAAAGGAAAGTTGCTCATCAAAAACCAGTAAACCGCCACCGGTCAGTGGTTCCAGCTGAAATACCCCTATGGCTCCACGTCCGGATAAACGCTGCAACAGCGCCTCAAAAGACATTGACTCCATTGCTTCCAGCTTCATGTGTACGGTACGCTGAAAACGGGTTGACAACGATAAAGCATAATTTTTGGCAAAATCATCAAGGATCAGATCGTAATTCTTGAGTTTCCAACCTTCAGGGCCAGCAGCTTGAAACAGGTTATAGGTTTCTGCCGAAGAAGAGCCCCTGTTCCCCAAAGTCGATTCAGGTTCCGAGCCAACAGATTCGACATCAACATCACCATGCCTAACGGCTGAGAGAAGGTCAGAAATCTCTTCTTTACTGAGTATTTTTTCCACTCTAGAGCCCTTTATTGAACGACAAAATCGGTAAAGTAAATTCGTTTGACCTTACCTTTAAGCAGAATACTATTGATTTTATTGATTAATTCAGCTCGTAACTGAATTTTTCCCTGTAAATCATTTAACTCGTGAAAAGTTTTGTTGCCGATTAGCAGCAAAATTGCATCCTTAATCTGCGGCATCCGTTGATTGACTTCCATTGACGCTTCTTCACCATCAACCTCGATGGTAATCGTCGCCTTAAGGTAACGACTCTCCTGATCGTCTGAAATATTGACGATAAAACTGTCAATATTGACCATTGGTCCCACCTGGTTTGCCTGCAGCTTCAGTGCTGCCTGTTCCTCTTCAGGAGAAATCTTCTTCTCTTTCTCTCCCCCCATAAAAAAGAAATAACCACCGGCGGCACCTCCCAGCAGCACCAGAACAGCTACAATGATAATGATCAGCTTCTTCTTTGATCCACCACCCTCTTCAGGCTGATCAGCTGTTTCTTTTTTTGCCATGATATCTTCCTTCCATGATTTTGTTGCTCATCATATCTCCACTAAGACATAATTTTTTAGAACGGAGACTGATCCTTTGCATCCAATAAATAGGGGAGTTCCTGATTCGGGTCCCCCTGGCTTTCCAGAACAAATTCAACCCGCCGGTTTAATGCCCGTTCACGCTCACTGGTATTAGGAAACAGCGGTTTTTGTGAACCATAACCGGTTGCCGACATGCGACTTAAAGGAACCAACTGATTAGTTGCCAGAAAGCGTAAGACAATAACCGCCCGGTTTACGGAAAGGTCCCAGTTATTCATCTCGTCACCCTGGTTATCGGTATGTCCTTCAATTTTCAGATTCAGTGGCAATGGACGAATCATTTCTGCCACTTTTTTCAGAATTGGTCCTGCTTCGGGTTGAAGATATCGCTGTCCTGATTTGAATAAAACAGCTTCGTCAATCCGCAGAACAACCGCACCACGATCTTTAACCAGCTTGATTTTTTTATTTAATTTCAATTCACGTAATTTTGTTCTCAAACGACGATAAACCTGTGAAGTAAAATCATCATTGACCGGAGAAAAGGTGACAACTGCAGGAGTGGTGATTTCAGTTTTATCACTGCTTCCCATCACCCCGAATGCTCCCGCTAGAGAGTCACTTGCCTGTTGGAATTTTGCCTGATCCATATTGGCCATCGACAGCAACAGCACAAAAAATGTCAGCAGCAACGTCACCAGATCACTGAAGGTGACAATCCACATCGGTGCTCCAGCGGGTGGACACTTTTTCTTCATCGTCAGTCCCCTTAGCCGAAGTTACTCTGACGCTCTTTTGGTGAAACAAAAGCATGCAGCCGTTGTTCCATCAAGCGTGGGTTTTCACCTTCCAGAATTGCCTTCATCCCTTCGCTTACCAGAGTTTTATTCAAAACTTCACTCGCTGAACGAATTTTTAACTTTCCAGCAATCGGATTAGCAATAATGTTAGCGATAACTGCACCATAAAAAGTCGTCAACAGTGCTACCGCCATCGCCGGACCGATAGAAGAGGGATCACTCATATTTTGCAGCATCTGCACCAGACCGATCAGAGTACCGATCATCCCCATTGCCGGAGAATAATTGGCAATTGTGGCAAAAATATCTGCCCCCTTCTCGTGCCGCTCAACAACATATTCAATCTCTTTCTCCAACATATCTTTAAGAGCTTCCGGTTCCTGGCCATCAACTGCCATCTGCAACCCTTTGAGAAAAAACTCATCATCAATCTCACCCATGACCGCTTGGAGTGATAGAATCCCTTCCTTGCGGGCTTTGCCGGCGTAGGTAATCAGTTTTTCAATCGTATCGATGGGGGAATGGGCTTTATGGAAGAAAGCTTTACGGGCAACGTTAAAAGCACCGAGAATATCGCCAAAGGGAAAGTGCACCAGAACGGTACCAATCGTTCCACCTATAACAATAATTAACGAAGCGATATCGATAAAAATCAGCAAGGAGCCACCCTGCAGGATAGCAGAGAGCATTAAACCAAAAGCTGCAAGCAAACCGATTATTGTTGCGAGATCCATATCTTTCCTCTATCCCGTTCATCCAGTGGAGAACTATCCAAAGTTATGACATTCAGATGTCTGAACTTAGCACCGACTAACTGTTAAGCAGGTTACGTGCCATTTTTAATAAAAAGTTCCAACAAATTTAATTCACATAAAATCAATGAGTTACAATTATCAACAGCTAAATCACGACAATAAAAAATGCCGCCACTGATATCAGGACGGCATTTTTCATGTCATGATTTTGACCTATCAGAATTACCGCTTCAGATTGATGACTTCGGCCAGCATCTCATCAGTGGTGGTAATGGTTTTCGAGTTAGCAGAGAAACCCCGCTGTGTCGTAATCATTTTGACAAATTCCTGGGCCATATCAACATTAGAAAGTTCCAGGGCATTGGTAAAAATATTACCGACACCCGATCCAACCGTACCGA
>CAZGKZ010000062.1:0-6165 GCA_964526315.1 uncultured Geobacteraceae bacterium | reverse complement strand
ATATGGAGCAGCAGGTTGTCAACCACTTGACCGGCGAGGTGGTCGAAGGGGCCAGTCGTAATGTCCTGGAAGAATCGGCACGGATTGCCCGGGGTGAAATCAGCGATATTGCCACGGTTAAGGCTGATGATCTGGACGCATTGTTTATTCCCGGAGGCTTCGGTGCTGCAAAAAACCTCTGCGACTTTGCTTTTAAGGGGCCTGATTGCGGAGTTCAGCCTGATGTTGCTCGGTTGATCCGGGAGATTGTTGCGGCAAAGAAACCACTGGCAGCTGTTTGTATTGCTCCGGCTCTGGTGGCAAAAGTTCTTGGTGAAGACAATCTTGATCCGCAGCTGACAATCGGTACCGATGAAGAAACGGCTGGTGCGGTCTCTTCAATGGGAGCAACTCATCTTTCTTGCCCGGTGAAAGAGTTTGTTGTCGATAAGAAAAACAAGATCATCACGTCTCCAGCCTATATGCTAGCTGGAAGTATCAGTGAAGCAGCCGAGGGGATTGAAAAAACCGTTAAAGAGCTTATGAAGATGATTGATTGAGTCGTTTTTTTGCTGAAAATATCATCAGAACTATTGTAGTAATCAACTAAAGCTGTTAAGTTTTATCTCACTATTTTTTAACCTGGTTTTTTATCAAGGAGATTCTAATGGAAAAATATGTCTGTGTTGTTTGTGGTTATGTTTATGATCCAGCTGTAGGTGATCCCGATAACGGTATTGAAGCGGGAACCAGCTTTGCAGATGTTCCAGAAGGTTGGGTCTGTCCACTCTGTGGTGTTGGTAAGTCTGACTTTGAACCAGTATAATTCAGTCAGTTGACACATGCTTAATAACAAGGCTCGATTGTTTAATGCAATCGGGCCTTGTTATTTTTTGATCGAAAAAAAACTGCTGCTGTTTTCTTACTCTGTTTTCAAGTCATAGATCAGGACCCAGAAAGATGAAAGAAACCTATATTCGTAAACCCGACTGGCTTAAAGTCAAATTTCCTGCTGGGGAGAGTTATGCCCGGATCGATCGTTATCATCGTCTGAATGGGTTAAATTCAGTTTGTCGCAGTGCCGCTTGCCCTAATCAAGGAGAATGCTGGAGCAAGGGGACGGCAACTTTTATGATTCTGGGGACGATTTGCAGTCGTCATTGTCGCTTTTGTAATGTAGCCAGCGGCCAGCTTGATCCTCCCGATCCCGAAGAGCCGCAGAAAGTGGCAAAAGCTATCTACGAACTGGAACTCAACCATGCGGTCATAACTACCGTGACCCGCGATGATTTGAGCGATGGCGGGGCGAGTCAGTTTGTCGATCTGATCAGAGAAATCCGTAAATTAACTAGTGATTGCCGGATCGAGCTATTGATTTCAGATCTTCAGGGTAACTGGGATGCCCTTGGTTCTATCCTTGCTGAAAAACCCGACATTCTCGGCCATAATGTTGAAACGGTGCCGCGACTCTATTCACAAGTCCGTCCCGAGGCAGAATACCAGCGCAGCCTTTCACTTCTGGCAGAAGTTCACCGTCAGGATTCTGAGATTATTACCAAGTCGGGATTAATGCTGGGGATGGGAGAGACTGAGGAGGAGGTTCTGCAGGTGATGGCTGACTTGCGGGAACACAACTGTCAGTTACTGACGTTGGGGCAGTATCTATCTCCCTCCCGTCACCATTTCCCGGTACAGCGTTATGTCACTCCGGAGGAATTTTCTGTGTATGCCGAAAAAGGGCTTGCCCTTGGTTTCTCTCATGTTGAGTCGGGCCCCCTGGTGCGTTCTTCGTATCACGCAGAAGAACAATATGATGCAAGTCAAAGGGAGATGCATGGATAATTTTACTCTGGTTCGTCCTGAATATTTAAATCATCATGGTTATCTGTTTGGTGGCGTAATGTTGAAATGGGTTGATGAAAATGCCTGGATGGCGGCATCGCGGGAATTTTCTGGTCGCAATCTGGTGACCGTCAGTATGGATTCCTGTCGGTTTAAACATCGGGTTGAAAATGGCTCTATCCTCCGTTTTCATACTGAAAAAATCAAGCAGGGACGAACTTCCGCAACCTATAGCGTTGCCGTCTATGCCGATGCTCCCGGGGCTTCAGAGGAGAAGGAGGTGTTCAGCACCTCAGTCACTTTTGTTCGCTTAAATAAAGCGGGTCGACCTTGTGGTCTTAGTGTGGCAGAGGAATGAAAGTCGTGTTTCATTGGCGATTTCCCTAGATTTTATACGTATTTTTAATGAAACGAAAATATTGTCCTTGCCCCCTTTATTTTGTCGCGATTTATTGCGGTAAATAGATGACTGTTTTATACTTCTTTTTTCCGTTTTCCCCCGCCAATACAACAACCGAATTGTGAGTATGAAAATGGCCATTATTGATAATGTCGGTCCCGAGTGGATAGAAACTCAATATCAAATTTATAAGGAGGATCCTCTCCAGCTTTCCGAGGAGTGGCGAGCCTTTTTCCAGGGTTTTGAGGTGGGGATGGAAAAAGATGAATCCCTGATACCGGATCACAAGCCCGCTGCTGTTCAGTTGATGATCCAGCGCTACCGTGATATTGGTCATTTCCACGCCTGTGTTGATCCCTTGACTCCCTGTGAACTGGACCATCCGCAACTGCGTATTTCTGAGTTTGGATTGGAAGAGAGTGATCTGCCGCGAACTTTTGCCACCAGTAATTTTATTCTCCCCGAAGCTCCCCTCAAAGAGATTGTCGATGTTTTAAAGCAGACTTACTGTCGTTCGCTCGGTTTGGAATTTATCCATATTCCGATTATTGAGGAACGTAAATGGTTGCAACAAAAAGCAGAAGAATCCTGCAACCGTTCCAATATCAGTCGCGAAAAGAAACTTGCGATTATGAAAATATTGCTTGAAGCGACCAAATTTGAGTCCTTCCTGCATCGTAAATTTGTCGGTCAGAAACGTTTTTCTCTCGAGGGTGCAGAATCGGTTATTCCCCTCCTTGATCATCTGATTGAAAAAGCTACTGAACTGTCAATGCAGCATGTTGTGATCGGTATGTCCCACCGTGGGCGGCTCAATGTTCTGGTCAATATCTTCAAAAAACCCCTGGAAAATCTATTCGCAGAATTTGCCGATAATGCCGGATGTAAGATTGTCGGGGAAGGGGATGTTAAATATCATAAGGGGTATTCAACCGACCGTTGTTTTCCCAGTGGTTGTGTGCATGTCTCCCTGGCCTCGAATCCGAGTCACCTGGAAGCTGTTAATCCGGTGGTTGAGGGAAAATGTCGTGCCCGACAGGATCGCCTGGAGGGAGATGGTGAGCAGTTGGTTATGCCGCTGCTGATTCATGGCGATGCCGCATTTGCCGGGCAGGGGGTGGTTGCCGAAACCCTCAATCTGTCGCAACTTGCCGGATATAAAACCGGTGGCACTATCCATCTGGTGGTTAATAATCAGATCGGTTTCACCACGATGCCGGTTGATGCGCGTTCTACCTGTTATTCAACCGATATCGCTAAAATGTTAATGGCACCGATATTTCATGTCCATGGGGATGACCCTGAAGCATTGATTCAGGCGGCAACCATGGCTATCGAATTTCGGCAGAAGTTCCGTAAAGATGTCGTGATTGAGGTGATCTGTTATCGCCGCTATGGGCACAATGAGGGGGATGAACCCTTTTTCACCCAACCATTGATGTATGAAAAGATTCGTAACCATCCACTGACTGCCGATATTTATAAAACTCAGCTTCTTCTGGAAGATTTTTCAGAACAGGAAATTCAGTCTATTGCGGATAAAATTGATGAAAATCTGGATGAGGCCCTGAGCCATGAGGTTTGTCCTCTCCATGAAGATTTCATGAAGCAGTGGTCACATATCTCCCGAACTTTCAGTTTTGATCCGGTTGAAACAGGTGTTGACAAACAGACCCTGCTGCAGCTGATTGACTCTTTGACCACCACTCCTGATGATTTTACCCCGCACCGAAAAATCACTACCCTGCTCAAAAAACGGCACAAAGCGATTGCTGAAGATGGAAAGATTGACTGGGGAACCGGTGAGTCTCTGGCGATGGCAAGTCTGGTCAATGAAGGGACTTCAATCCGGCTGTCGGGTCAGGACTCCCGGCGGGGCACGTTTAATCATCGCCATGCCACCTTGTACGATATCGCAACGGGTCGGGAATACACACCTCTGGCGGATGTTGCCAGACAGGCTGGCTGCCGTTTTGATGTTTTTAACAGCATGCTCTCTGAGATGGCAGTACTTGGTTTTGATTATGGCTACGCGGTGGAGACCCCTGATGATTTGACTATTTGGGAAGCTCAGTTTGGTGACTTTGCCAACGGTGCGCAGGTCATTATTGATCAGTTTATTGCCAGCAGTCAGGCAAAGTGGGATCGTCCCTGCGGGATCACCATGTTTCTCCCTCACGGCTATGAAGGTCAGGGGCCGGAACATTCCAGTGCCCGGATGGAGCGCTATTTGCAACTCTGTGCTGACAATAATATGCAGATTGTCAATACTACGACTCCGGGACAATTGTTCCACTTGTTGCGGCGTCAGGTTCGGACCCGGCACCGTTGTCCGCTGATTCTCTTTACTCCCAAAGCATTGCTGCGGCACCCTTCCTGCACTTCTACGGTGAAAGATTTGACCAGTGGTCACTTTCAGGAAATTCTCCCCGATGATCTCAATGCGAAACAATGTCGTCGGGTACTGCTCTGTTCCGGGAAAATTTATTATGATCTGCTGCAGCAGCGTCTGGATGGTGAGCATGATGATGTTGCACTGGTGCGGATTGAACAAATCTATCCGCTGCACAGAGAGTTGTTGAAAAAAATTCTCAGTCCCTACAAAAAAACCGTTGAATATTGTTGGGTACAGGAAGAAATCGCCAATGCCGGAGCTTGGGATTATCTGCGCCCACAGTTACGTGAATTAATCGGGCGTGAGCCAGAATATATCGGTCGCAAACGGTCTGCCAGTACGGCTGTCGGTTCCAACCGACTGCATAGAGTTGAACAACAGCAAATTTTAGATAGTGCTTTTGCCCCCTCAAAATAAGGATTGTTATGGATATCATAGTTCCCCAGGTTGGAGAGTCGATCGTCGAAGCAGAAATCGGTGAATGGTTCAAAAAAGATGGCGAGTATGTCAACAAAGATGACCTGCTTCTGGAGTTGGAAACTGAAAAGGTCAATGTTGAACTGAATGCTGAAGCTTCAGGGGTATTAACTATTTTATCCGGGCAGGGAGAAACAATTAAAATTGGAGCAGTGATTGGTAAGATCGATGAAACTGCCACCGCCAGCCCCTCTGCTAGCGTAGCGGACGGTGGCGAATCAGCAACTGCGACAACCGATCCGGCACCGATGAATCCGGCAGTGCCGAAAATAGCTGCGGAACGGGGTGTTGATCCGACAACTCTGCAAGGGAGTGGTCGTGACGGGCGGGTTCTAGTTGATGATATTCCTCCGGCTGCAGCTGAAGTGGTAACACCGGCTCCCGTTGCAACAGCTCCGGCTACAACGCCAGCTCCTGCAACTCAATCGGTGTCACAGCCGGAAACCGAGGAACGGATCACTCGGGTGCCGATGTCGCAGTTACGGAAAAAAATAGCTGAACACCTGCTGCGGGCCAAGCAGGATACCGCTATGCTGACGACCTTCAACGAAATTGATATGAGTCGGGTGATGGCTTTGCGTAAGAGCTACAAAGAGTCTTTTCAGGAAAAATATGGTGTCCCGCTGGGCTTCATGTCTTTCTTTGTCAAAGCCTGTGCCGAGGCGTTAAAACAATATCCTGAGGTTAATGGCAGTATCGATGGTAACGATATTATCTATCACAATTACTGTGATATCGGGGTGGCTGTTGGTAGTAAGCGGGGTCTGGTGGTTCCGGTGATCCGTGATGCTGACACCCTTCACTTTGATGAAGTGGAGAAAACCATCCGTGGCCTTGCAGAACGGGCAAGTAACGGTAAGTTGACTCTGGATGAGTTGCAAGGGGGAACATTTACTATCAGCAACGGTGGTATTTATGGCTCGGTATTATCAACGCCGATTCTCAATCCGCCACAGAGTGCAATTCTGGGGATGCATGCTATTCAGGAACGTGCTGTGGTGGTGGCCGGTGAGATAGTGATTCGTCCGATGATGAATGTTGCCCTCAGTTATGACCACCGGATTATTGATGG
>CAZGKZ010000061.1:4590-6287 GCA_964526315.1 uncultured Geobacteraceae bacterium | reverse complement strand
GTATATAAATATTTCTGCATATCAAATCTGAGATATGCAGCTAACCAATTGTAGAAGAAGTCAACAAGGAGAGCTTCCATGAGCCTGAGTAATTTAAAAATAAGTACCAAGATTTATTTGGTCATCGGCCTGGTTATTGTTATTTTCAGCCTGGGAATCAGCTGGATCTACACAGGGTACCGGGATCAGATCTACACAACTGCCAAGTTGAAACTTCAGGCAGCGACCGGAACGGCTGTCGGTATCATTGATCACTACAGTAAACTGGCAGACGAGGGTACTCTGACTACAGAGCAGGCTCAAAATCATGCCAGAACAACGATCAAAGATTTGCGACCATCGGGTGGTAAACTCTATTTCTGGATCAACGACACCCAACCAAAAATGATCATGCACCCGATCAAACCAGCGCTGGACGGAAAAGATTTGTCTGGAGTGGCCGATCCGGAAGGAAAGCGTTTGTTCGTTGAAATGGTCAAAGCAACTGAAAAAACTGGGGCAGGTTTTGTTGACTATATGTGGGCAAAGCCGGGCAAAGAGAAACCCCAGCCGAAACTATCCTTCGTTAAAAGGAGTAAAAGTTGGGACTGGATCGTGGGCAGTGGCGTTTACATAGACGATCTGGCAGCAAAAATAGATAAGGTTTTTTATACAATCGTCGGTATCGTGTTATTCACGATTCTCTTCTCAGCTTTCATAGCTTATTTATTGGCTCGATCAATTGCCCGACCAATGGGACAAGCAGTAACGATGCTTAAAGAAGTTGAAAAGGGACACCTTTCTGAACGAATGAATTTGCATCGCAATGATGAAGTGGGTCAAATGACTCAAGCCTTGGATCGATTTGCTGACGATATGCAGAAGGAAGTGATTGGCTCACTGCAAAAGCTGGCCGACGGTAATCTTGATATGAACCTTGTCTCACGAGACAATCAGGATGAAATACGGGGAGCCTTCATCAAACTGGAAAACGATCTGAATGATGTCATGGCATCGATCCAAAACGCCGGACAGCAAATATCTGCCAACAGTACCAGCGTCAGTGATTTTTCCCAATCATTGTCACAAAGTGCCACTGAATCAGCGGCATCACTGGAAGAGATTTCTGCATCATTGAGTGAACTTTCCGGGCAAACTAAACTCAATGCCGACAATGCCAACCAGGTTAATATCCTTTCGAGCGAAGCCAAACAGGCAACTGAAGAAGGTAAAGCACGAATGGGACAAATGATTTCGGCAATGAGTGAGATCAGCGAAGCGGGACAAAGCATCAACAAAATCATCAAAGTTATTGACGAAATCGCTTTTCAAACCAACTTACTGGCACTTAATGCCGCCGTTGAAGCCGCACGCGCTGGACAGCACGGCAAGGGTTTTGCTGTCGTCGCTGAAGAGGTCCGTAATCTGGCAGCTCGCAGTGCCAAAGCAGCCAGTGAGACTGCTGAATTGATCGAGGGTTCTGTCGCGAAAACTAACAATGGCTCACAGATTGCCAACCAGACAGCTGAGTCGCTTGAGAATATCTTTGGCGGAGTCTCCAAAGTTTCAGATTTAGCCGAAGAGATCGCCGCTGCATCAAATGAGCAGGCATCAGGGATTGGTCAAATCAACGAAGGTGTGGGGCAGATTGACCAAGCGATCCAGCAGAATACTGCAACAGCCGAAGAGAGTGCTGCTGCTGCCGAAGAATTATCCAG
>CAZGKZ010000061.1:3105-4490 GCA_964526315.1 uncultured Geobacteraceae bacterium | reverse complement strand
AAGTATCCCCGGCACAGCAGGGAAGTTAATTTTCTACATGGGAGATTCCATCTCCTGAACCTTTTCATCCATCAATGCCAGTAAACCGTCGTAACCGGAACGACGGATAATTTCACCGTAACTGGAACGATAATTTCTGACCAGACTGATTCCTTCCAGAACCAGATCAAAAATCTGCCAGTTACCATCCTGATAAATCATTTTATACTGCACCGGAATCTCCAACTCCTTGGAAACAACCAGAGTATCAACAATTGCTTTATTCCCTTTGACTCGCTGTTTTAAATATTTAACCTTGCCGTCAGAATAACCGTCCATCCGATTCAGATAGGTCCCCTCAAGAATGCGGATAAACAATGTTGAAAACTGTTGCCGCTGTTCTTCCGTCGCACCATCCCAATAAGTCCCCAGAGTCCGACGAGAAATTGATTCCACATTCAGATATTCCTGAACCTTGCCACTGACTGCAGCTCTCCGTTCTTCTTTACCCATCTCCGGTTGCTGCAAAATCCCCAGGACAGTATTGACCATCTCCTCAACCCGCGCCTGCGGTGCCGGCAAAGCAAAACTGGGAATGGCAAACAACAGAACAAACAGACCGCACAACAGTACCTTCTTCATCATTAAAATCCCATCCACTCAAGAGGATCTAACCCCTGAGTATCAAATACCGGTTCTTCAAACATTTTCATATCATAACTGTTCTGGCTGATCTGAGCCTGGCGCAGCTGCGCATAGGCCGACCGGATAAACAGATAGGGATCTAAGGAATCTGAAATAATCCCTTCGTAGGTATCCTTATCCAGAGATAAGCGATTTTCTGCATACCAGAACTTGATCGCCAGATATTCACGAGTACTCAGATTAGCATATCTGAGAGGATCAGCGAAAGAGTCAACAAAAGCACCCGTGGCATCCCGTAAACTTGAGGGGCCAACTATCGGCAGAACCAGATAGAAGCCAGGTCCTACATGATAATATCCGAGGGTCTGCCCAAAATCCTTGGAGAATTTTTTGACCCCACCGATATTGGCAGCCGGATCAAACAGACCACCGATACCGAAGGTGGTATTAATGACAAAACGGTAGAGTTCGGTCCCAAAACTTCTAAATTTCAACTGGAGAAGGGCATTCCCCGCCCGGATCGGAGTGGCTAAATTAGAGAAGAAATTACTGACAGAAACCCTTGCCGGTCGCGGGAGAACCAGACGATATCCCCGGGCAACGGGTTTAAAACAGTAGAAATAAAGTTTATCATTAATCCAGAAAACTCCCCGGTTAAATGGTTCAAGGGGATCCGCAATTAATTTTTCTGGAGTTGCTGAACTATTGTCAAAATCATCATCAAAATCGGCGTCAAAGTCAGCATCAAAATCATCAGTGGA
>CAZGKZ010000061.1:0-3005 GCA_964526315.1 uncultured Geobacteraceae bacterium | reverse complement strand
ACATCCTTGTTCCAAAGCTGATACGGTCGTTTCAGGCCGAGTCACCAGATCCTGATCGCCCCCGGGGAGATACCCAAGATTGGCGATAATCCCTTTAGGTGAAGCTGGTATGACAGTAGAAAATTCGGCATGACTCATCTGCAATAGATCTATTCCCGGTTCACATTGTAGCGACTGAATATCCTGTTGCTGCAACCTCACCTGGGCTCCTGCAGCAATCAGTCTCTCGCGGGTCGCCAGCAATGCCTGAGATTGAATATCAAACCCGACCACCTGCCCCTGCACTCCAACCATCTGAAACAAAGCTAAGGTGTCCTGCCCGGTTCCAGCCGTCAAATCGACAACCAGATCCCCGGATTGAACCACTTCTGCCAGAAGGTCCTGACTCCATTGTACCATCCGGGTCAAGACACGCTTCATGAATCTCTCACCTTCAGCTTAGCATCGATCAATTGTCGGTGAGAGAGGCCGATCAGGGGCCCCAATTGACGCATCAGCGCCTCCTCGTGACAATCTAACTGGCCATCAGCATAAGCCAACTGCCAGACCGCCTCGATGATCTGTTCTTTTTCCATTTGGGTAAATGATTTATTGATCTCCCGGGTGAACTGATGGAGATCACTGCTCCCCTTACGGGTTGTTTCTGCTAATTCCAGCAAGTCATCCACAGACTCTTTGGCGACCGAAAAATGTTCCATTAATAATGGTCCAAGCAAATTTTTCTCTGCCTGGTGAAACTCACCATCTGAATGAGCAACTTCCAGAAGAAGAACGGCCGCTGCCAGAGGAATTCTGTCATGTGCAGCAGAGTTATCCTGATCCGCAGCCGGAGCAAAAACTTGCAGAAGTCTTTTTAGCATCTATTTTTCCCCATCATTTCGGTAAAAAATAACCCGGGCTTTCTCCAGAGTGATCATCCCACCCTGCAACATTTTATCCAGCCGGGGAATAATTTGTTCAATTTTCTCATCACTATCAACCACCTCTATCACCAGGGGCAAATCTTGAGATAACCGCAGCAAACCATCGGTGTGCAATACTGAACTTGGACCAAATCCAGCAATACCTCTCAGGACTGTTGCTCCGGCAAAACCTTCTTGCCGAAATATCTCCAGCAACACCTTATAGAGAGGTTTATTCTGATGGCGATCCGATTCTCCAATAAAAATTCGCATCAGAGTTCGTTCTCCGTCCAGACGGTGCATCCGGGACTCCTTTCAGCTCAAGACAAAATCGGTGATTCCGGGTTAACTCAACTGACGGGCAACCAACGCCCCCAGAACAGCAAAGAACAAGCATAATACAATATTCAATAAAATATTAACACCCGCCTGCCAGAAACTTCCATCCTCCAACAAGCGTAATGTTTCGTAAGAAAACGTTGAAAAGGTGGTAAAACCACCCATAAAACCAACCGCTAAACCAATCCGAATTTCCGGAGAAAAAATGGCACTCCGTAACCCCAAAACCATCAACAATGCCAACAGGAAGGAACCGACAACATTGACGAACAAAGTCCCATAAGGCAGATTGCGCCCCGCCAGTTGATAGACCCAACCTGAAGCCAGATAACGTGCGACACAACCGAGCCCACCAAAGATTCCAATATAAAGCAACTGCATACTCGTCCCAATCTCACAGAGAAAGAATGCCGACAAAACAGGTTATTATTAATCAGGAGTTAACGGCTGTCAATTAATATATCCCTCAAAAAGCAGACACCCTTTTCATCCTATGTGCTTAGATGATTGACAAATTCAGCCATATTCCGTAGCTTGCTTGGCAGTAATTACCATCAACAAGACAAAAGGAACAGCACTGATGAAACAAACCTATAGAGTTTTATTATTTATCCTGTTTTGCCTGATGTTAGCCGCCTGTAGTGGCTCCAAAGCAAAGCCGCAAAAACCCGCAGAGCAATACTTTCTGAAAGGTGAACAATATTTTGAAGATGGCAACTACAACAAAGCCATCGAATCATGGGAGCAGGTCAGAGATGCGTTCTATTCCCCGGAATTGAGCATGCTGGCTGAAATGAAGATTGCTGAGGCTTATTATAAATCAGAGCAGTATGAAGAAGCCGCTATTGCCTTTGATGATTTTTTAAAACAACACCCCAATAATGATCGAGCCCCAACAATCCTTTATCGGATGGGTCTCAGCTATTATCAGCAGATTGTTGTCCCCGACAGAGACCAAACCAGCACTCATAAAGCACTCCAGAGCTTTGAAGAACTGGTAAAACGGTTTCCAGATGATCCGCACGCCCAGGAAGCCCGCAACAAAATTCTACGCTGCAAAACCCGCTTGGCAGAACATGAGGTCTATGTCGGACGGTTCTACCTGCGAATAGATCAGTATCAACAAGCCATCAACCGCCTGGAAGGGGTGTTGAAATCTTTCCCCCAATATTATTACCGCGATGAAGCTTACTTTTACCTCGGTCAGGCATATTATAAAACCTCTCAACCGGATAAGGCGAAAGCGGTCTACGACAAACTTTTTAAAGAATTTCCAGGAAGTAAATTTGTTGAGCGTGCCCAAGAAATCATGGATGAAAACAAACTCTCTGAACCTTCCTGAGGATTCAAAACTGAGGTCATGGCGATAAAAGAACTCTGGTTTCTTATGACTATCACTTGATTACCAGAAATGATAATTTAATCTCTGTATCCATATTTTCCCTTGACTTGATTCCTATCAACATTATATAAGAAACGCTGTTCTCTTAACGATCTGATACAGTTATTTACAGGGAAATCACAGAAGAATCTATCAATCGTATTTCTATTTAAATATCAGAATGTTAAGTCAAAACCCATTAAACATAGCGCTGTTTTAACAGCACTTTTAACCGGTGTCCAAACACCATTGTCCTTTAACAGGAGGAGAGAGAATGTCCGATCACGGAACACTTCAAGACCGCGTACGTATGAAAGAGCTGCTCAAGCTGGTTAAAACCCCTGAGCAATGTGTCGAGTACTTCAAAGACGGCATGAACGTTG
>CAZGKZ010000060.1:2446-6313 GCA_964526315.1 uncultured Geobacteraceae bacterium | reverse complement strand
TCATTTGAGCTACTTTACTTGACAAAAAGTGAGAAAATAATAATAATTAACATTTAAAAATTAAACTAAATTCAAATAGTCTTTTGTCTAAATATCATGAGCCTTGAATATCGTTTCTTTCCTCGGGTCGTGGAAGGTTGATTTCCTTTAGAAAGATAGAGTTGAGCCACTTTTATGCCAGTCAATAAAAGCAATAGTTTGGGTGAATTTGGGCTGATCGATTGGATTCAGCAGCAGGCTGGTTGTGGTGACCACCTTTCATTGGGAATCGGCGATGATTGTTCTATCCAGCCCCAGCAAGGGGAGCAAGACCTGTTAACCAGTACCGATTTGTTTATTGAGGGAGTTCATTTCCGGCGGGAGTGGAGTAGTTGGTTCGATCTGGGACGTAAGGCTGCAGCTGTCAATATCAGTGATATTGCCGCCATGGGGGGAACTCCGCAATCGTTATTTTTAGGTATTGGTCGCCCCAGAGAGATGAGCGATGAAGAAATTGAAGAGCTCATTTCCGGATTTCTGGCAGAGGTTAAGATCCATGGTGCTGTTCTCGCAGGTGGTGATACCTGCAGTTCTCCCGGATCGTTGCTGATTTCGGTCACGGTTCAGGGATCTGTTGCCGCAACTGAAGCGATCTGCCGCGAGGGTGCGAGTTACGGAGATGCCATCTATGTGTCCGGTTGTTTAGGTGATAGTGCTCTTGCCCTGCAGTATCTAAAAGAAGGGCAACAACCGGATCCCTATCTGGCGGGACGCTTTCATACTCCAACTCCCCGGGTTGCCTTGGGGCGGGAACTATCGAAGCGACAGTTAGCAACGGCAATGCTTGATGTTTCTGATGGATTGTTGGCGGATCTGGATCATATTTTGACCGCTTCAGGGGTTGGAGCCGAACTTGATCTGGAGAAAATCCCCCTTTCAGGGCGGTTTCAGAACTCTTTGAGCGAGGATTTTTCCTTGATTGATCTGGCGCTTGCTGGTGGTGAAGATTATGAGCTGGTTTTTACCTCCCCTTTAAAAGACCTCGACAGGCAAATTGAGATGGAGCATTCGGTCACGCAGATTGGGATGATCAGCCCGGAACCAGGACTACGGGTTCGACAAAAGAGTGGTGAACTATACCATTGTCAGCGAGGTGGTTTTGACCATTTTTCTTGATAGCGATAATACTGCAACGGTAACGACTTTTCTCCCAGATCAGGAAAATGAGGTTATTGAAGAACAAAAATTACAGACGCCATCTCCCTTTATCGGCGCAGACCTTGATGATGCGATCTATGATCGGATCGCCGGAATATTACGGGAGCAGCAGAACTTTCATCTGGAAGGGTATAAAGTTCTCTGTATTAAGCGGCGCCTCGCCGCACGGATCAGGGCGGTTGGCTCTCATGAGCCTGAGACTTACATTGAATTGCTGCAGGGAAATGTTCACGAGCAGGAACAGCTCATGGCAACACTGAGTATTCATGTGTCGCAGTTCTTTCGGAATGAAAGTGTGTTTCAGGTATTGGAAAAACAAATATTACCTGACCTACTGGAAGATTCACGTTGTAACAGCAGCAAATTAAGAATCTGGAGTGTTGGTTGTGCCAACGGCGAGGAACCTTATTCGATTGCACTTCTCTGTCAGAAACAACGGCAACCAGAGGATTTACTGTCGATTGTTGGGACTGATCTGAGCCCGGAAGCTTTAACCCGGGCTAAACGTGGATTTTTTCCTGCAGAGCGAGTGCAGGGTGTTCCGGATGAAATGCTTGCAGAGTTTTTTGTCGAAGCGGGTCAACAATACCAGTTGCTTGAGGATGTTCGAGAACGAGTTCAATTTTTTCGTCACGATATCCTGGCGGATCAACCATTTTACCGGGCCAATTTAATTCTGTGCCGTAACCTGTTGATCTATTTTTCCCGTGCACAGCAGCAACAAATTATCGAAACTCTGGCAACTGCATTATTGCCGGGTGGCTACCTGGTCCTGGGTAGAGCAGAAACGATGGCTCCGGCTTGCCGTGAACTGTTTGCTTGTATTGACCCTGCGGAGCGGATTTACCGGCGGGTTCAGATGGGCGAGAGGAACCAGACAAAATAAAATTTCTACTATATTTTAAATATTTCCCCCTCATCCGGCCGGTGGCCACCGTCTCCCCAATGGAGAAGGGTTGAGTGGAAGGAGAAGAAAATGCGTGTTGAGATCAGTTACAAATTTGTGGTTGGATTTATTTTTGTTGTTGCCTCTGTCGTTCTGCTGAACCTAGTGGTTCCACAGCTACAGATTCCGGTATGGACACATCAGTGGATTACCATTATTGGTGCACTACTGGTTGGTCTGATTTTCGGCTGGATATTTTCCAAGGCCTTCACCGCGAATTTTAGAATTTTAACCCAAGGGGCGGAGCGGCTCAGTGATGGTGATCTGAGTCGTAAAGTCCGCTTGCGCAAGGGGCTGTTTTCTGATGAAACAGAGGATCTCTCTAACTCTTTGAACCTGGTGGTTGATAGTTTACGTAACCTGGTCGGGAAAATTCGTTCGAGTTCTCTCAATGTCAATGAATTGTCACTATCACAGGCAACGACAGCAGAAGAGATGACCGCGACTGCCCACGAGGTGGCAGGGTCGGTTGAACAGATCAGTCGAGGGGCGGAAACTCAGGCTGAAATGGTTGAGCGTGCGTCCAAAGTGATCCGGGAGATGGCAGAGCAGATTGATCTGGTCGCCACTTCGGCAAGTGGACTGTCGGTATCGGCAGAAGAAACAACTCTCTCTGCCCGCCATGGCGAGGAGATGACGGTGACGGCCTTGGCGAATCTAAAAAAAGTGCTGAGCCAAATTGAAGAAAACGGAGCAATGTTTGTCTCTTTCAGTGAGCAGGTACAAAAAATCGGGACAATTGTCGACGTGATCACCAGCATTGCGCAGAAGACCAATTTACTTGCTCTCAATGCGACCATTGAAGCCGCCCGGGCTGGAGAATATGGGCATGGCTTTGCCGTAGTCGCTGAAGAGGTGAGTAAGCTGGCCGATAGTACCAGTGTTTCGGCTGGAGAGATTACCCGGATGATTGAGAAAACCCGTGAGCAAAGTAAGAAGGTCCAACAATCGATGGAGGAGAGTATTAAATCTATCGATGCGGGGCGGGAATCGGTTGATATTACTGATCGAGCGTTTAAAGAAATTATCCACAAAGCCGAAGCGGCTCAAATCAAATCGGTCTCTATTCGTGATCTGACTGAAAAACAGATTTCAGGGGCTCAGGAAATCGTCGCAGCGATTGAAGAGATTGCCCGGGTTACAGAAGATAATGCGGCCTCAACAGAGGAAGTCTCTGCAGCAACCGAGGAGCAAACCGCATCGATGGAAGAGATGACCTTTGCTTCGCAGCGCCTTTCCCATCTGGCTGATGAGTTATTAACCTCGGTAAGTCGTTTTAATCTGGGTGTCAGCCCGGAGCAAGAGCAACGATGAAGCAGCTTTTACCGTTCACCGTTGGTTATGAAACCTATGCTTTAGAGTTAGTTGAAGTCCAAGAGGTTGTTGAGAACCAAAAAATCTACCCATTCCCCGGTGCTCCCGAAATGGTGACTGGAGCTATCAATTTCCACGGGCGGATTGTTCCGGTTATTGATCTGGCTCGATTGCTTAACTTCCCCCTTGCAAAAATGGGACAACGGTTGATTGTCCTGATTAATCAACGTGGTCCAGTTGCTTTAGAAGTGGGGCAGGTGCAGGCCGTTATCAATATTGAAGCAGGTTCGGATATTCAGATGGAGAACTATGCAGAGAAAATTTATATCAATGATGTTATCAACTGGCATGGCAAGATGATCAGCTTATTTGATCTTGACCAGTTACAGGTGAAACTTGAACTGCTCTGT
>CAZGKZ010000060.1:0-2346 GCA_964526315.1 uncultured Geobacteraceae bacterium | reverse complement strand
AACAGGAGGTTAGATTGTCAAAGCGAGTTATGATTGTCGATGATGCTCTATTTATGCGGGCCATGCTTCGAGATATTTTTGAATTGGCGGGCTGGCAAGTTGTTGCAGAAGCCGATAATGGTGAGCAGGCAATTGTCGAATATAGAAACCATCAACCCGACCTGGTGACCATGGATATTGTCATGCCGGAGATGGGGGGAATTGATGCTTTGAAAAAGATTTTGACTGATCAACCAGCTGCTCGCATCGTTGTTTGTAGCGCTTTGGGACAGAATAATCTGATTTTGGAGGCGCTCTCTGCCGGGGCTAAAGATTTCATTGTCAAACCATTTAAGAGTGAGCAGGTTCTTGAGGTCGCTGAGCGAGTTATTACTGAATAGGTCGATTAATGTTTTACCGAGTAGGTCGTCGTTAATGGATATAGATAAGTTCAGAGCAATGTTTCTGGCTGAGGCCACCGAACATCTTCAACTGATGGTTGATCTTTTGCTGCAACTTGATTCTGACCCTGTTGACCAGGATGGAATTGATGCTTTGTTTCGTGAAGCCCATTCAATTAAAGGGATGGCAGCAACCATGGAACACGCTGAAACGACCAGATTGGCTCATCATCTTGAAGATCTCCTGGCGGATTGCCGTCAATCTGGCCGGATCAGTGGTGTCGAGATTGACTGGCTCCTCGAAGCCGTTGATTTACTGGAACTGTTGTTGGATGACATCCGTAATGGAAGACCTGAACGGAGTGTTGATAATTTTATTGCCACGATTCCGGAGTCATTGGAGGTTAATCCTGGTGGTGGGGAAGAGATTGGAACTGTCTCTTTAACCGGGGCTGGACAGGGGTTTCTGATTCAGTTGCAGCTTCAAGAGACGGTTGTCACTCCGGGCCCACGATTTTTGGTGTTATTAAATACTCTGGCTAAATTAGGGACAGTTCTCGAATCAACACCCTCTACAGATGATCTTCTTCAGGGTGATTCCTCTCATCAGTTATTGGTGCGGTTGGAGAGTGACAGTTCGCCGGAACAAGTTCATCAGCAACTGCGGCAATACAGTGAATTGCAGCTGATTACTTTTCCTGCTGAGGCTGAGGAAGAACGACCTTCTAAAAAACGCTCTATGGATAAGACAGTACGGGTCAGTACCGAACTGCTCGATCATTTTATCAATCTTACCGGAGAACTGATCACCAACCGTTATCAACTGCAAAATGCCCTTAAAGAGTCAAATTGGCAGGATCTGAATGAGGGGGTGGGGCAGTTGGCACGGTTGGTAAAAAATCTTCACCACCAGGTATTACAGGTGCGGATGGTCTCGCTGGAAAGTTTGGCCGGGCGCTTATCTCGAACCGTTCATGATCTCTCTCGGAGCCATGATAAAGAGATTCAACTCCACATCGAGGGGGCAGAAATTGAGTTGGATCGAGCCATTGTTGAAGGGTTGACCGATCCACTGATCCACATGGTGCGTAACGCGGTCGATCACGGGATCGAACAAAAAGGGATCATCTCTATCAAAGCTTGGCGGGAGCGGGATCTGGTGCTGGTTCAGGTTGCTGATGATGGTCGTGGCATTGACCCAGAAAAAGTCCGTATGAGAGCGCTTGAGATGGGTCTGATAAGTCCAATTCAGGAAAGATCTATACGAAATTATGATCTGCTCCAACTGATCTGTCAGCCGGGGTTTTCTACTGCAGAGGAAATCAGTGAAACCTCTGGTCGCGGGGTTGGAATGGATGTCGTCAAAACGGCGGTGGAACGAGTTGGGGGAATCCTTTCCATTGATTCTGTTCCCGGAGAGGGGACTAAAATAACCCTTAAACTGCCACTTTCTCTTGCAATTATTCGGGTGCTTATTGTTGAATCTGCTGGTAGTCACATGGCAATGCCGATTACCCGGGTTGTTCAAACGATTGAAATTTCTCCAGATGAGGTTCAAAGTAGCGGCAAGCAACTGATGTTTATCTATCAGGATGAACTCTTGCCGATGCTCTCTTTACGTAAAATGCTGAAAGCTCCCAAGGGGGAAAATCTCAACCCGATCCCTTTGGTGATCACTGAGGTTCTGGGGCGTAAGGTTGGTCTCGTTGTCGACCGACTGATCGGGCAGCGTGAAGTTTTTGTCCAGCGGTTACCGTCCCCTTTTGATCAAATTCGTGGTTGCAGTGGTGGTACGATTTTAGGTGATGGACAGATTGTTTTCCTGTTAGATCTACAGACCCTTTTTGAACGACGACGGAGCTGAAATTATGGCGACTGGTTCAAAAAAAGTGATCTATGCTGCACTGGCAGGTAATACCCTGATTGCGGTGACTAAATTTATTGCAGCATTCATGACTGGTAGTTC
>CAZGKZ010000059.1:0-6314 GCA_964526315.1 uncultured Geobacteraceae bacterium | reverse complement strand
TATCCTATGATGTGGGGGTTCGAGTCCCCCCTCTCGCACCATTCTAATTATGGCTTAATAAGCCATTGACATAATTTTTATTACTACGGAAAAATCACATTGACTGATGGTCAATATTTCAAAATTGTCAGGAAGGGAAAATAATGAGTGTAACTGTTGAAGTTTTGAGTCCAATCAAGAAAAAGCTGAGCATCGAAGTTGCTGCTGATATTGTTGATACCGAGTTGGATGCTGCCTATAAAAAGATTGCCAAGACTGCTGATATTAAGGGTTTTCGTAAAGGTAAAGTGCCCAGGAAAATACTGGAACAACATTATGGCCCACGTGCCAAGTATGATGCTGCCGGTCCTTTAATCAACAACAGTTTGTATAAAGCTCTGTTGGATAACAAAATTGAAGCTGTTTCTCAGCCTGAAGTGACTGAATCAGGAGCCGTTGAAGGGGGACAACCCTTCAAATACGAGGCAGAAGTGGAAGTACGCCCTGAAATTGTTGCAAAGGATTACACCAAGTTGAGTCTGGAAAAAGAAATATTTTCTTTTGATGACAGTGTCGTTGATCAACAGCTTGAGCAAATGGCCAATTCACGGACTGTCCTTGAAGTCACCAGTCGTAAAAAAGCTCGTGATGGTGATACCGTTGTTATTGATTTTGAAGGGTTTATTGACGGTACCGCTTTCGAAAATGGTGCAGGTACTGATTTTGAGCTCGCTCTCGGCTCCAATAGTTTTATTCCCGGTTTTGAAGCCCAGTTGGTGGGGATGAAGCGTGAGCAGGAAAAAGAAGTTGAAGTGACTTTCCCGGAAGGGTATGGCTCCAAGGATCTGGCGGGTAAACCGGCAGTTTTTAAGGTGCTGGTCAAGGAAATCAAAGAAAAAATTGTTCCGAAAATTGATGACGACTTGGCTAAAGAACTTGAGGCTGACAGTCTGGATGAGCTCAAGGAGCGGATTAAAGAAAACTCTATCTCCCAGGAAAAACAGCGGATTGATGGGCAGCTACAAGAAAATCTGATGACGGCTCTGCTTGAGAATAATCCCTTTGATGTTCCTGAGGGGATGATTACGAATCAGCTGCACCACCTCAAAGACAATTTTACTCAGAAATTGAAATCTCAGGGGATGAGTTTTGAGATGCTTGGGATGAATGATGAGTCTTTCAATACGAACTACCGGGATATGGCGGTTCAACAGGTGAAGGGTGAAATTATTCTGGATGCAATAGCTGCACAGGAAGAAATGATTGTTGAGGAAGCTGAACTCGAACAGAAAATGGTGGAATTTTCTGATAACGGCAAAGTGCCGTTGGATCAGGTCAAAGTATATTTTGAAAACGAGTCAGCATTGGCTGGTTTAAAAGGGCAGATTCTGCATGAGAAAGTGACTAAGTTTTTGTTGGATCAGGCGGTTGTGACCGAAGTTGAACCGGAGCAAGCAGAGCAGGAAACTGCTGCTGACAGTGAAACTGAGGAGTCCTGATATGAGTCTGGTGCCGATGGTCGTTGAAGATAGTGGTCGGGGTGAGCGGGCCTATGACATTTATTCCCGCCTGCTGAAGGATCGAATTATCTTCCTTGGTGGTGAAATTGAAGACCATATGGCGAACCTTATCATTGCCCAACTGCTGTTTCTTGAATCGGAAGACCCTGATCGGGATATCCATCTTTATATTAATTCTCCCGGTGGTGTTGTGACGGCCGGAATGGCAATTTATGATACAATCCAGTATTTAAAGGCTCCTGTCTCTACCATCTGTGTTGGTCAGGCTGCCAGTATGGGTGCTGTTCTTCTTGCGGCTGGTGAGGCAGGAAAGCGTTTTGCTTTACCCAATGCACGGGTGATGATTCATCAACCCTTAGGTGGTTTCCAAGGACAAGCAACCGATATCAGTATTCATGCCAAAGAAATTTTACGGATGCGTGAATCATTGAATGGGATCCTGGCAAAGCACACCGGGAAAAAAATGGAAGAGATCACCGCTGATACTGAGCGTGATTTCTTCATGGATAGCGAAACAGCACGTAACTATGGTATTATCGATGAAATTGTTGAAAGAAAATCTTAATATTTATAGTGTGGAGGTTTAATACGTGAGCTCTAAAGAAGAAAACAGTCAACTGACCTGTTCTTTCTGTGGCAAGTCTCAGGATGAAGTTAAGAAGCTTATTGCTGGCCCGACTGTCTATATTTGTGATGAATGTATTGAACTGTGTAATGACATTATTGATGAAGAGTCCCGGCTGGATCAAGTATCTGACCCTGAAGCAAAGCAGTTGCCAAAACCGGTTGAGATTAAAGATATTCTTGATGAATATGTTATTGGTCAGGAACGGGCAAAAAAGATTTTATCTGTTGCTGTGTACAACCACTATAAACGGGTAGAATCTGCAGAGAAGAAGGATGAAATAGAAATTCAGAAAAGTAATGTCCTGCTATTGGGACCGACCGGTAGCGGCAAAACTTTACTGGCACAGACTCTGGCAAAGGTTCTGGACGTCCCTTTTACGATTGCTGATGCAACAAACCTCACTGAAGCCGGTTATGTTGGGGAGGATGTTGAAAATATCATTCTCAATCTATTGCAGGCCGCTGATTATGATCTGGAAAAAGCGCAAAAAGGGATCATCTATATTGATGAGGTTGATAAAATTGCCAGGAAGTCAGAATCCCCCTCTATTACCCGTGATGTTTCCGGAGAAGGGGTGCAGCAGGCACTGTTGAAAATTATTGAAGGAACAACTGCAAGCGTCCCGCCCAAAGGGGGACGAAAGCACCCGCAGCAGGAGTTTCTCAAAGTAGACACAACAAATATTTTGTTTATCTGTGGTGGTGCTTTTTCCGGTCTGGAAAAGATTGTCACAAAGCGGATCAGTACCAAGACCATGGGTTTCGGTGCTGAGGTTCGTTCAATCAAAGAAGAGGATCTTGGTGAGTTGTTAGGTAAAGTTCAGCCGGCGGATCTTCTTAAGTTTGGTCTGATTCCTGAGTTTGTTGGCCGTATTCCGGTGATTGCAACTCTTGGTGAGTTGGATGAGGAAGCACTTATTCAGATACTTCAAGAGCCTAAAAATGCGTTGATTAAACAATATCAGCGCCTTTTTGAGATGGAGAATGTCCACCTCCGGTTTACTGACGGTGCATTGGTTGCAATCGCTAAAGAAGCTTTGGAACGGAAGACTGGCGCACGTGGACTTCGTTCAATTATGGAAAATGCCATGCTCGATGTGATGTATGATATCCCATCACAAGATCGGGTTAAGGAGGTTGTATTGAACGAAGAGGTGATTACTAAGGGAACGAGTCCGATTATCCTTTATGATATTGCTGAAAGTGCATAATCCTTTTCATTGCTTTTATCTTTTCAGGAGCGTTATTGCGATTTCATGCGGTACGCTCCTTTTCTCTTTGCAGGGCTGAAATTTATGTCAGACACTATCGAATCACCCACAATCCTATCACCTCGTCTTTTGCCGCTGTTGCCATTGCGGGATATTGTCATTTTCCCCTATATGGTTGCACCACTGTTTGTTGGCAGATCTCAGTCTATCGGTGCTCTGGAAAATGCTTCAGATAATGACAAATTCGTTTTTTTGCTCAGTCAAAAAGATCCCAAAATTGATAGCCCTGAGGAGGATGATCTCTACCAGGTTGGTACGGTCGGGAAAGTTTTACAACTGCTCAAACTTCCCGATGGAACAGTGAAAGTTCTGGTTGAAGGGAGTTGGCGCGGTCAAGTTCGTTCATTTGTTCAACATGACGATTTTCTCCAGGCGGTTGTTGAGCCCCTTGCGGAGACATTGGCCGATTCTGCAGAAGTAGAAGCGGTTATGCGGGCGATTAAAACCAGCTTTGAAATCTATATTGGGTTGAGTAAGAAGATTCCAGCCGAGGTGAGTACAACGATAGCTGGAATCAATGATCCTTCCCGTCTGGCTGATACCGTTGCTGGTCATCTTCAAGTACCGATTGCTGATAAGCAGGATATCCTTGAATTTATCGATACATCGCAACGATTGGAACATATTCTGGTTCTGCTTGAGCAGGAAATCGAAATTCTCCAGGTTGAAGGTCGAATCCGCAGCCGGGTCAAGAATCAGATGGAGCGCAGTCAGAAAGAGTATTATCTGAATGAGCAGATGCGTGCTATCCAGAAAGAACTCGGTGGCCAGGATGAGTTCAAGCAGGAAATTCTCCATTTTGAAGAGCAGATCAAGAAAAAGAAAATGTCCAAGGAGGCCACCGAAAAAGCCCAGGTTGAGTTGCGTAAGTTGAAAATGATGTCACCGATGTCGGCTGAGGCAACGGTGGTCCGTAATTATATTGAATGGTTACTCTCTTTACCCTGGCAAAAGGGAACCAACGATCGGCATGATATCCTCAAAGCTGAAAATATTCTTGAAGCAGACCATTATGGTTTGCAAAAAGTCAAAGAGCGGGTTCTGGAGTACCTTGCAGTTCAAGCGTTGGTGAAGCAGATCAAGGGGCCAATTTTATGTTTGGTTGGTCCGCCCGGGGTTGGTAAGACATCGCTGGGTCAATCTATTGCGAAGGCCTTACAGAGAAAATTTGTCCGGATCTCTCTGGGAGGGGTGCGAGATGAGGCTGAAATTCGCGGTCATCGGCGCACCTATATTGGCGCCATGCCGGGGAAAATTATCCAGGGTTTGCGGAAGTCTGGAGTGAAAAATCCGGTCTTCATGTTGGATGAAATTGATAAGATGAGTACCGATTTTCGTGGTGATCCTTCCTCGGCTCTTTTGGAAGTGCTTGATCCTGAACAGAATAACAGTTTTGCTGACCATTTCTTGGATGTTGACTACGATCTATCGAAGGTTCTGTTTATTGCAACCGCCAATAATCTTCAGGCGATCCCCCGTCCATTGCATGACCGGTTGGAGATAATCCGGATTGAAGGTTATTCTGAAGAAGAGAAGTTGCATATTGCCCGCCGCTATCTTCTGGATAAGCAACTTGTATCTCATGGGTTAAATCGTGAACAAGTGTCTTTATCTGATCGGGCAATTTATGAAATTATCCGCCATTACACGCGTGAATCGGGAGTTCGCAGTCTTGATCGCAGCATTGCTGCGGTGATGCGTAAATTAGCTAAGAAAACCCTATTAGAAGGAAAAGATAAAAACTTTAAAGTAGGTGAAAAACAAATTCGGAAATATCTTGGTGTTCAGCAATATGAATATGGTGTTCGAGAAGAAAAGGATCAAGTCGGGATGGCAACCGGTTTGGCCTGGACCGAAACTGGTGGTGAACTTTTGACCATCGAGGTTACAATTTTACCCGGCCAGGGAAAATTAATCATCACCGGTCAACTGGGTGATGTGATGCAGGAATCAGCTCAAGCTGCGATGAGCTATATTCGTTCCCGTTGGGAAGAATTGAATCTGGATAAAGATTTTTATTCTAAACTTGATATTCACATCCATGTTCCTGAAGGTGCTGTCCCCAAGGATGGTCCTTCTGCTGGAATCACAATTGCGACTGCTCTGGCATCGGCTTTGACCGGACATCCGATTAGAAAAGATTTGGCTATGACGGGGGAAGTGACTCTCCGCGGAAGGGTGCTGGGTATCGGTGGTTTGAAGGAAAAACTGTTAGCTGCCCGTCGAGGTGGAATCACCAAGGTTTTGATACCGTTTGAAAATAAAAAAAATCTGGCGGAGTTGTCTCAGTATTTATTGAAATCACTCACAATTGAGCCGGTTTCCCATATGGATCAGGTGCTTGATTTTGCCTTAATTTCTCATGAGAATGTAACACCTGATTAGTCAGGTCTTGAAAATAGATTTTATTCGATGAAAGCCCGAAAAATGGGGAAAAACCTCTTGACAGTTTTTTCTTAAACCTGATATATCTTAACGCGTTTTCGCATAACTGAATTAACTTGAACTCTTTAAGGAGGTACCCTGTGACTAAAGCAGATCTGGTCAATGCAATGGCAGAAAAAGCAGGACTGAGCAAGACTGATGCAGAAGGAGCTTTAAAAGCTTTTACCAGTGCGGTAACTGATGCTTTGAAAGCTGGAGAGAAGGTTGCGATGGTAGGGTTTGGAACTTTCAGCGTTGCTGATCGTGCTGCCCGTACTGGTCAAAATCCACAGACTGGTGAAAAAATTCAGATTGCTGCTGCCAAGGTGCCGAAATTTAAGGCAGGCAAAGCATTGAAGGACGCTGTTAATTAATTGTTACAGTATCTCTGATGTAAAAAATAGGAAGTAGGAAGTACAAAGCCCTCCATCTTCAAACCCCACTTGGGCGCTTGTTTACTTCCTATTTCTATCTGCAAAGCCGTTTATAGTTA
>CAZGKZ010000058.1:0-6411 GCA_964526315.1 uncultured Geobacteraceae bacterium | reverse complement strand
ATCTGCTCACCTCTTTTCATTTATAACTCAGGGACTATAGCTTCTGCCATTTGACCCGGTAAAAAATAACATAGAACACCGGAACCAGAATCAGAGTTAAAACGGTCGCAAAAGTCAGACCACCCATAACGGTGACAGCCATCCCCTGAAAGAAGGGATCAATAACCAGAGGCATCATTCCCAGAACCGTTGTAACCGCAGCCATACAGACAGGCCGCATCCGACTGACCGATGCATCCATCACCGCAATAAACGGTTCTTTCCCCTCGGAAAGTTCAATATTTATCTGGTCTATCAGAACAATGGCATTTTTTATCAACATTCCGGTCAAACTCAACATTCCCAGCAGTGACATGAAGCCGAAGGGGACCCCCGCCCCAAGTAGCCCAACCGTGACCCCGATAATAGCAAATGGAACCAACAGTAAAATGATCGCCGGTTGCTTGAGATTATTAAACAGCATGATAATAATGATAATCATCGCCAGAGTTGGTGCCGCCATATTGGCTTTGATCCCGGCTTGAGCTTTTGCTGAATTCTCTTTTTCCGCGCCCCATGCCATTTCATAACCAGCTGGGAGCTTAATTTCCTCAATCTCTTTCTCAACGGCTTTCTGCATCTCACTAGGGAGCATCCCAAACTGAATGTTACCCCGAGCCCGAATCGTCAGTTTGCGATTAAAGCGCATTCTGAACGGATCTTCTGCAACTGTGGCAAATCCTGAGACAACCTGATTGATCGGGATTGATTTATTCAGTGCCGGACTATAAACCTGCAGATCTTTCAGGTTTTCGACGGAGAGTCTCTCCTCTTCTGGCAGCCGTGAGATAATCGGCAGGAGATCATCTCCCTCACGATACAAGCCAACCGGGGTTCCGGAAACTGCACTTTCAAGTGTCTGGGCCAGCATGGTACGAGAGACACCTGCCTGTTTTGCTTTAACTTCATCAAACAGCGGGACAATTTTTTTCACTGGTGGCCGCCAGTCATCCCAGACTCTGGCACTGTAGGCGTAGTTACGCATAATCGCCTGGGCTTTTTCCGAGAGCTGACGTAATACTTTGCTGTCGGTCCCGGAAAAACGTGCTTCCAGATCAAAATCATCGCCCGGGCCCAAAGCAAATTTACGGAGGACCGGAGCAGCAGACGGGAAATTATCGGTAATATATTTTTCTATTTCAGGAACCAGGGTGTCGATATCCCGGTAATCATTCACTGAAACCAGTAGCAATCCATAACCATCATCGCTGGTCTGTTCAGTGGCGAAGGTCAAGATAAACCGTGGAGCCCCATCCCCAATATAGGAAGCGACCGAAGCAACCCGCTTATCCTCCAGAATGTGTTTTTCAATCTTGCTGATGTCGGTGACGGTTTGATGAATATCAGTTCCTGATGGCAGCCAGTAGTTCACCATAAACATCGGTTTGGTTGAGGCGGGGAAAAAACTCCCCTTCAGGAACCCAAAACCATAAATAGAAACAGCCAACATCCCGATTGCCACCAATACTGTCACCCAGCGCAAACGGATACTCAGTGAAAGCATCTTTTTGTAGAAGACAAAGATAAACCCTTTATATGGATCTTGCGGCTCTTCACCGGCAACCCCAGACTTTAAAAACATCTTGCAGAACAGCGGGGTGATTGTGATGGCAATAATCCAACTCATCATCAATGAGATCAGCATGACCTGGAAGAGGGAACGGCAAAACTCACCGGTGCTATCCTGCGACATCCCGATTCCCCAGAATGCCAGAACTGCGATGATTGTCGCACCGAGAAGAGGCATCTGGGTCTGACGGACAACCTCACCCGCCGCCTTGAGCCTATCCATCCCGGCATTGATACGGATCAGCATCCCCTCCGTCACCACAATGGCATTGTCAACCAGCATCCCCAGGGCAATAATGAGGGCCCCCAGAGAGATCCGTTCCAGACTGATCCCAACCATTTCCATAACGATAATGGTTCCAAGGACGGTGATCGCAAGAATGGAACCAATCAGCAAGCCACTGCGAACCCCCATAAAAATTAACAGAACGACAATAACGATGCCGATCGCCTCGAGGAAGTTAATTACAAATGCTTTGATCGACAGAGTCACATCGGTTGCCTGGAAGTTAATCACCTGGATATTCATCCCGACTGGCAACATCCCTTCAAGTTCGTGAAGACGCTGATTGACAGCTTCTCCCAACTTGACAACATTGCCCCCCTTGGCAATAGAAATTCCCATCGAAATTGCCGGTTTTCCGTCAAAATGTAAGACTTGACTTGGGGGATCGACATAATCCCGTGTGACCGTACCGATATCTTTTAGATAGATAACTTTATCTGATTGTGGATCGCGAATCTGCAGATTTTCTATGCTTTCAATCGAGTTATAGGTTCCCGAGGGGCTGATGCGAATATATTCAGGACCCACTTTGATGGAGCCTGCCGGCACCACCATATTTTGTTCTTTGAGTGAGGCATAAACGGTGTCCAGCCCTAAACCGAGCTGAGCCAGCCGCGAAGTGGAAATCTCGACAAATATCGCCTCTTTGTGTTCTCCCCAGAGAACAACTTTGGAAACATTTTTGACCAGCAAGAGCTCTTTGCGCAGATAATCAACCGCATCTTTTAACTCTTTATAGGTGTAGCCATCTCCGCTCACTGCCAGCAAAATACCGTAAACATCACCAAAATCATCATTGACGATAGAAGGGCGAGTCCCCGGTGGCAGTTGCCCCTGGACATCTCCGACTTTACGTCGCAACTCATCCCAAACCTGAGGGAGGTCATCCGCACCATATTTATCTTTTATCGTCACAGTGATAATTGAGAGACCGGCCTTGCTGATCGATTTAATCTCATCAAGTTGGCCTAGCTGCTGAATAGCAGTTTCAACTTTGTCGGTGACTTCTTCTTCAACTTCCTGCGGTGATGCACCGGGATAGGCAGTAATAACAACAGCATCTTTAACTGTAAACTCAGGGTCTTCCAGCATCCCTATCTTGGTGAAAGAGACAATTCCACCAATCACCAGTAGTACGGTAATAACCAGTGTTACAGTTTTCTTTTTAATGGAGTATTCGGCTAAATTCATGGCGTCTACTCTCCCATTGTACCGGTAAATTCTCGTACTTGGGTCCCTTCAGTCAGGGTTTGTACCCCGGCTGTAATGATTTTATCCCCAGTTGCGAGCCCGCTTTTCACCATAATTTTTCCACCATCCAGCAGGGTTCCGACGGTAATGGGCTGGCGATTTATCTGGGAATTTGTATTTACTTTCCAGATATATGCCTGCCCTTTTTCATCATAGAATACCGCTTGAACCGGAATCTCAATATCGCTTTTTCCTTCATCCATAACCTGGAGAAAAACTGTGGCGGTCATTCCATCAAGGATCGTTTTATCTTTAGGCATCGGCATGCTTAAAACGATCCGATAGGTTTGGGTCTGAGAGTCAGCCTCAACAGCAAATTCCTTAATTTTCAGAGGGAAACGCTCACCCGGGTAATTCGCAAATTCTGCATCTATTTTAGACGCTGAATCAGAATCTTCTCTGCGCATCACATTTTCCGGGATATTGACAATGACCTCAACTGCCGAAAGTTTTTGTAATGAAACAATCGGCTCTTTGGCCTGAACCACCTGGTAATTATCAACAAACCGTTTGCCGATAATTCCACTGAAAGAAGCTCTGAGAATGGTATCGTTTAGAGCTTTTCGGGCAATTTTAAGTTCGGAAATCGCAACTTCATAATTTCTTTGCTTCACGTCAAAAGTTGACTTGGCGACCACTTTTTCTGCAAGCAGGTTAGCATAGCGGTCAACCTCCGCTTTGGTTTGATTAACCTGAGCTTGGCGGGCATCCAGTTGGCTCTGATAGTTACTTGGGTCAAGCTTGGCAATAATATTCCCCTTTTTCACCCGTTGCCCCTCTTTAATAGCAATATCAATCAGCTTCCCTGAAACCTCAAAAGAGAGTTCAACCCGATCCAGCGCCTGAACTTTGCCTGGGAATTTAAAATCTCGGACCGGTTCGGCATTCTCAATGGTCATAATTTTAGCCGGTCGGATCACCTCTTCTTTAACCACCTCCTCTTTTTTGGAGCAGCCGGTTATGGCAAGGAACGCAATCAGTGCAATGGACAGCAGGGAAAATGTTTTCCAAACTGGAGTTTTTGGTAGATAATCAACTTTTTGTAGTGTCATGTTTTTAACCTTTTGCTTAGATTTTTGATTCTAAAACTTTAATTCGCACCTAATTCTTCCCAACGTGTAACCCCAACCGACCGAGCTAGACCAGCCAGTCTGATGTTATAATCATAAACCGCCCGATAATAATTTGTCCGGGTATCGCTCAGCAGAGTATTAGCATCAAGAACATTGGTGTTTGTGGCGATTTGATTTTTGTAGCGGAGGGTGACCATACGCAGGTTTTCCTCTGCTTGGTCAACGGCAAGTTTGGCTGTTGCAATATTTTCGTACGCAGTCTCAGCACCAATAAAATTGCTCTGAACTTCCAATTGGACTTCGTCAATAACTCCGGCTAATGCATGACTGGATTCACGACTGGCAGCCGTTGCCCGATTTACCTCATGCTTGGTTTGTCCCCAGGCAAAAAGCTCCCATGATGCATAGACGCCAATCATACTTTCTCGAGAGTCCTGGATATCGCTGAGGCCATGACCATCAACCCAGGGGTCGCCACCATAACGGTTGTGGGAAGCCCGCAAAAATATTTCTGGATAATAATTACTTTTAGCCAGAGTAATCTGTTTTTTAGTCGCTTCCAGATTATAATTCGCCCGTTGCAATTCAGGTCTGTCTACCAGAGCCTGTTGAACAAAGGACTCCAGATCACCAGATAGCTCCTCCAGATTTGGGGAATCTTCAACCTCAAATTCCAGACTTAGAGGTTCTTTGATAATGGTCGCCAGAGCCATTCTTGCAACTCGGGTGCGGCTGGCTGCAAGCAGGGCTTCCTGCCGAGCGTTGGCAAAGTGAACTTGGGACTGGAGCAAGTCATTTTGCGGGATAACTTCATTTTTGAAGAATTGTTCCGAATCGTTCAGATGTGAAGCAAGTTGAACCAACACGGCATTGGCAACCTGCTCCAGCTTCTGAAACATCAGAAAATCATAGTACGCCTTGGTGGTACGAAAAATAATATCAAGGTTTGCCAGCTGTTCGCCTGAGATTGCCACCTTGAGACCAAGGTCAGCCAGATTGTAGGTTTCAGTCAAACGGAAACCGGTAAAGAGGGGTTGATCGATGTGGAGGCCCATCATGTAGTTATCATGTTTAGTGATACTCACCTTGCCTGCACCAAAAGCACCGGTATCGAAGTCTTGTTCATCATCCAGGTAGGTGTAGGAGTAATCCATATTCAGCTTGGGGAGAAAATTATCGTAAGCTGCTTTCTTTTGCCATTGAGCCTGAGCTTTTCTCTCGATACTTGCCAGAACCTGGGGATTACGGCTCAGAGCCATTTCTACACACTGTTCACGGGTGTATTTTTTGGTTGCCGCAGTTGCCGGGTTCGATATACCGACAAGAAGAAAAATAAGAAGGATAAATTTAAACTGCTTATACATGTGAAAGCTCCCGATCAATTAATTTATCTGTGCAGGTATTTATTGATTTGCAAACTGGAATACGTCATTACTTAACGGCAATAGATAACTCATTTTGACAGGTAAAGTCCAGTCAAACCTTGAGTTTTGTCGAATCGTGCCACCCGGTTAGGTTAGGTGTAGACCCTTTATGTGGGAGAATCAGTGGAGGTTTTTTATAAAAGATGACATTTGTGGTGGTAATTAAGTCGTCAGATGTATGGTTATTTAAAAAGATCAGGCAGCTGAATCCCTGCATCCGGAACATGCCAAAATTATGATATTATAACTATAGGGTGCAGTTCTGCTATTGTGTTATTAATAATATACGACTTGTCTGCGGCTTGAGACTGGAATAAGCGAAGGTTGAATATGACTCAAACGATTGATGACTCTCTATTCGCACTCATTCTCCGATTTACTGGATTCAATCAGGAACTCTCCTTTCATCCTGATGAGTTTTTTAAAAAACAGCTACAGGAGATAGAAACTTATATCGGTCAGTTTCAACCGGAGGAACGGGGGTTGCAGGCCATCAAATGGATTGAGAAGTATGCCAGTGAATATCGAAAAAACTGGAATAAAGAGATTATTAGTAAGGAAGTTTTAGAGCATAAATGTCCCGATTGCCCGTTGCAAGGCGAATCGGCGACTGGCCATTGTGAGATTCATGATCAATGGATGGAGTTATTGCAAAAGTATGTTGCTGACGAAATTGATTCCCGGGAATATGTTAAAAATTCGCTATTGCTTCTTTCTACGCATAAAGAGAATCTCAGGATCAAACTCAGCTCTCTAGAAACCAACAGAG
>CAZGKZ010000057.1:0-6415 GCA_964526315.1 uncultured Geobacteraceae bacterium | reverse complement strand
GATTTATCCAGATCATTGATCAGTCGTTCAAACCCACGGTGTTCCACATCAATTTTGAATTTATTCCGATTGATCCGATTAATAAATTCCTTAATGTCTTTTGGTAAGGATTTACCAAGTGCGTGGTATGCTTGCAGAACCTGTGCACTCTCTTTGGCGATACTGCTTGGTGAGTAGCGGTCCTTCATAATCTGTTCGGCAAAAGGCTTGATCTGTTCGACCATGTTGAAATCGGGGTCGAGTTGTTTCCCCAAACCCTCCATGACAAACAAAGCGCGCGACAATAGCAGCAGGTTGGGTGGAAATTTAATCTGATATTCAGTCAAAATTTCAACAAAATCGATCAGCAGTTTGCCAACCTTTAAATCCTGAAGAAGGATGTCGTAATAATCATCGATAAATTCGGTGAGATCCCGTTTCAGGTTTTTCAGGTTTGATTCATCGTGTAACTCACCAGAATAGAGAAGCTGCATGATGAGTCGGTCAACATCACGACGCAGAACGCAGAGCAGCAATTCTGTTAGGTGTAGTTTTAGATCTTCGTCAAGGCGACCGACCATGCCAAAATCAAAAATACAAATAACATTTCCCGGCAAGACATGAATATTGCCCGGGTGAGGATCAGCATGAAACAGGCCGTGGATAAAAACCTGCTTCAAGAAATTATCAGCCCCATTCCGGGCAATCTCTTTCAGGTCAAGACCCGCCCCTTTTAATTCTTCGTGTTGGGAAATTTTTATTCCGGAAACATATTCCAGGGTCAGGACGGTTTGCCCGGTAAGGTCCCAGTAAACTTTAGGAATATGTATTGTCTCTTCATCCGCAAAATTGGCGGCAAAACGATCTGTGGTCCGCCCTTCCCGTGAGAAATCAAGCTCTCGTTGAATTGAGCGCCGAAACTCTTTGACCAGCCCGACAGGATCGTACATCTCTCCACCGGGGAGGTGTTTTTCTATCAGATAGGCCATCCCCATCATGATGTCTGTATCAGTCTCGATAACTGCTTTAATATCGGGTCTGCGGACTTTACAGACGATCTGTTCACCACTTTTCAGGGTGCCACGATGAACCTGGGCAATACTTGCAGTTGCTAAAGGGGTTTCTTCGAATGTTGCAAAGAGTTCTTCTACTGGATAACCCAACTCTTGATGAATTTGAGCCATGATCAGATCGGTTGGTACGGCGGGGATATGATCCTGCAGTTTTTGCAACTCTTGCAGAACGTCAGCAGGAACAATATCTGAGCGGGTCGAAAGGAGTTGTCCCAACTTAATAAATGTTGGTCCCAGTTCTTCGAGAACCAACCTGAATCTGGCAGCCTGAGTCAGACGTTCCAGTTCGCGGGACGCAGTGCCCAGTGACACAATCCGCTTCCCCAGCTCAATATAATAGTCAATATTGAGTTGCTCAACAATATGTCCGAACCCGTATTTTATAAGGGTTCCAAGGACTTGTCGATAACGTTTAAGGGAACGAATGTTACGGTTAATCCGGTTGAATGGCAAAATACAACCCCTGATTATACTCTATTTATCTGCTGTTTTCAGTTGTTTTTCCAGTCGTTCTACTTTGTGTTTTAGCTTGGTAAACTCTTCTGTGGTGACCACGCCAATTCGCTCACAGGCTTTTACGACTTCATCATGGGCTAACTCTTCCAGCTTTTTCTGATTCTCCTTTGCCGCCCCCCGGAGTTTTTCAAGGAGGTTTTTCCCCTCATCTTCGGTCAGATTCATCCGTTTTTTAAGATCTTCAATCAGTTCTTCCGCCTTTTTCTGGGTCAATGCCATGGCACCAATTCCAGTCAGTAAGGTTTTTTCAACAATTTCCAGCATGTCAGCCTCCTCTCAACGGGGATTCTAAAGTTTAAAAGCTACCGATAATTATAACAGCTTCTACAAACAGTTCAAATCACAAAGAAATCGGGGGAGGAGAGAGTATCATTTGTAAATAGACTTTGCCGCTACGATGCCCAGTTGTCGGTGTTTTGAATCATTGACTTAGCTATGTGGCTTTGAAATATTTGCAGCTGTGCTGCTGAGATTAGTCTTTAAACCATGATGGATCAGGTAAATTGAATTTATTCCAGATATCTTTAATCAGCCTGCGTGCCGATTTTGAATTTTCAACCTGACTATAGCAAAGGTTTTTGAGGGATTTATAGAGGACACTTAAGTCTTTTTTGTAATGATGTAATATTTGCTCAAGTTGATGTCGGTCGTTTGGTAAATCAAATTCAATTTTACCGCTGGCTGAACAGAGCAATAATATTTGCTCCAGTTCTTCTCCGTAGCCCGCAATAATCTGGCCTTGCCTGTCTTCCAGTTCAAATTGGCCGAGCAGGCTACTTTTAACCACCAGGGGGGGGGCTATCGTATAGTGGTGGGTTTTTGGCTGATCTAAAAAATAGAGGTATTGTTCAGGGAAATTCGGGATTCCATAGCCCTGTAATTGTTGGGTTATGATCTCTTTGAGCCCTTTTGTTTGTGGGCTTCCCGGGGGCTTGTTTTTTTTGATCTTAGCTGTGGTCGAAGGTTTGATCTCCGCCACGGTTGGGCAGTTGAGGAGTTTTGCCAGAAAGTGGTCAATCGGTGAAAATTGATCCGTTGTTGTCTCTCCTGCTTTGAACTGTTTGAGTTCGTTCAGTAGGAGAGGCTCTGGATATGGGATATTTGTGAACTGATCGCAGGTTGAAAGATTCTCTTCTGATGCTGTTTTCACCTGCTCATCTTGTAGAATATTCTCAAATAATTGGTAGAGTGAACTTTGCCGATAGACTTTCCACCCGCTGAGGTCCTGTTCTGCAATCCCTTCCTGACCAGGCCATAAAAGCTCTGTTCCCAGGAGTTTGTAGATATCTTCCGGCAAGGTCAGGGCGAGCAAAATCTGTTCTCTTAACCTGTTTGAATCGGCAATTGGAGTTATTTCGGTGGCTCTATTCGCAGTGTTCAGCAGGAACGCTTTCCCCGGCATCTTCCCTGCGGAGAAGCGGAATTGAATGTTTCCGTTGTCCAGTTGCCATAACTGTTGAAAATGGAAGTTGTCACATAATAACGACCAGGCAACGCTGTTTTCAGATTCCCCTAGTAACTCAAGAGGAAGTTCCAGAGAAAGGTTTTGTCCGTTCTGACAAAGCCCCAGGAGATGGACCAGTTCCCAAACCCAGAAGGGCTGACCGGTTTTTATTTTCAAATGTCGATTGGGCCAGGAAAGGCGTAACCTGGTGCTATATTCATGACGTTCGGTATTTTTTATTCTCGCTTTGTTGAGTAACCGGCCAGAAATTGTTTGAATCGGCAGGGTGTTTCGATCAAATTGAAATACATTGCCCAAATAGAGCTTATATTCGCCGAGAGTTTCAATATCAGCCAGTAGGGCAGTTGCGGCTAGAAATGCCGGCGAAGCAGAGAGAATAACTGCCGTCTCCGGGTCTAGTGGCGGTGTTTTCGGGTAGAGATGAATTGTTGCCGATTGGGTGTTAGCGGTTTTATCCCCGTACCAGGAGTGAACCAGGTGATTGATGCTCTGCCTGGCCCGTTCTGTTGGTTGATCCCATGAAAGTTGGCGTAACCGTAAAAGTAAATGGTGAAAACAAACGGCAGTTTCAAGTGGCAATTGTGGCACTTTGATGGTCGTTTGATGTAAAAGGGCTTCTCTGAGTGAATCTGGAAGAGTTGACAGTGAGACTTCAATCGTCCGTTGTAGTTTTTCCGGAAGAATAGTTTCTGGAACTTTATCAAACCAGAGGATAGAGACGATCTGTAAGATCAATAGCCGATTCTCTTCATTTGCACAGCGGTCAGCATCTTCCGTAGAATACTCCTCAATTTCAGATCTTTTCTCCCGGTAGGCTTTGACCAGAGGTGGCAATGCCTGCTGCAGCGTTGTCTGAAAAAGGTTGTTGAAATAGTAAGGAGAGAGCTCTGTGGCTGGAATGGCACCCAAAACTGCCAGAAGTTTCAGCTCATCCAGGATTTCTGTCAATAAGTAGCGAAAAGTATCCGGCTGGCTCGGGCTGGAGAGGGGAAATGAGCGTAACTCTTTGATCTGATCGTTATCAATATGCCAGATTCTGACCCGATCGTTCTCCCAGGTGACAAAGTGACGTAATCCCAGCGCTGAAGCACAGCTCCGTCCCCGTTCAAGTTCTTCTGCCAGGTTATTGTCTGGCAGGAGCAGAATCCCACCGGCCATCAAACTTTGCCGATTGATCCAGAAAACCAGAGGCGGTTGCAGGACTCCCTGTTCAGTATCCAGATGTGGATAGGTGTCAACCCGGCGAAAAGGGCTGCGACCATATTCAATGATTGCTTGTGTCCAGGTTGCAAGTTGTTGGGAAAACTGTTGCAGGTGTTGGTTCATCGGCTCTTTCAAGAGTCAAAGAGTGATTTGTGGTTATCCGTTGGCGTCGGAGTCCGTTGAAAGTGGCGAAAACAATTCTTGGTAACCACTCGTCCCCGCGGGGTGCGATTTAAAAACCCCTGTTGGATCAGGTACGGCTCGATCACCTCTTCAATAGTATCCCGCTCTTCTCCTATGGCCGCAGCTAAAGTATCCAGCCCCACTGGTCCACCGGAGAATTTATCAATAATTGTCAGCAGTAACAGGCAATCCATGTGGTCAAACCCCTGATGATCCACTTCCAACCGTTTTAGTGAATGGTCTGCTAACTCACAGGTGATCTTGCCAGTCCCCTCAACCTCAGCGAAGTCCCGTACCCGGCGTAACAGTCGATTGACGATACGCGGGGTCCCTCTGCTGCGACCGGCAATTTCTCTGGCACCGGCGTCATCAATCTGGATTCTGAGAATGTCGGCACTCCGTTTGACGATGGTGGTCAACTCATCTTTGGAATAAAATTCCAGCCGACTGATCACCCCGAATCGGTCGCGAAGTGGTGAGGAAAGCAGCCCTGCCCGGGTCGTTGCTCCAACCAGGGTGAATCTTGGAATATCGAGTTTAATGGTGCGGGCCGATGGCCCTTGCCCAATCATAATGTCGAGTTGATAATCTTCCATTGCCGGGTAGAGAATCTCTTCAACCACCGGCGAGAGACGGTGAATTTCATCAATAAAGAGAACATCTCCCTCTTCCAGATTGGTGAGGACTGCTGCCAGATCACCAGTTTTCTCGATAACTGGTCCAGAGGTACTTTTGATGCTGACCCCCATCTCCTGGGCAATAATGTTGGCCAGGGTGGTTTTCCCCAATCCGGGGGGGCCGAAGAAGAGAACATGATCAAGCGCTTCCTGGCGTTTACGGGCTGCATCGATAAAAACTTTCAGATTCTGTTTTGCTTTGCTTTGTCCCACATACTCCTGCAGCGATTTTGGACGGAGCCCGGTCTCATAATTATCCTCTTCCGGCTGACCATCGGCAGCAATTAAACGTTCACTCATCCTGTGCTCCAATTATTTTAAGAGAACTTGCAATGCTGCTTTTAAAATCTTTTCCAGGGGTGCTTCCGGGGGCAGCTTTAAGTTGGCCAGCGCCCTCCTTGCGAGGGTTTCTTTGTAGCCCAGATTAACCAAAGCCGACAATGCATCCTGGTGAGAATCCTCATGTTTTGAAGTGGTGATCCCCTCATCCGGTGTAATGGCTGCCGAAACAGCATAGGCCGTCGCTTTGTCTTGCAGTTCAAGAATCAACCGCTCAGCACTTTTTTTACCGATACCGGGGATTGAGACCAAACGGGGAATGTCACCCTGGCTGAGAGCCAGTGCCAGCTCTTTACTCGGGATATGGGAAAGAGTTGTGATGGCGAGTTTTGGACCGACTCCGGAAACTGAAATCAGTAATATGAACAGGTCTTTTTCGGTGATCGTGGCAAAGCCAAACAGGTTGATTGCATCTTCTTTGACATGGGTATAAACCTGCAGCTGAACTTTACCCTCGTCCGGTAGTGCATAAAAAGTTGAGAGGGGAATCTGCAGTCGATAGCCCACTCCGGCAACATCAAGGATGATTTGCTCTGGGCTGCGAGAGGCCAGCTGTCCAGTTAAAAGGGCAATCATAGTTACTTCCCCCGAAGGTTTTCAGTGGTTGGTGCAATCTTATTGCTCAAATGATGACTGTGGGCATGGCAGATTGCTACCGCAAGAGCGTCAGCGGCATCTTCTTGAGCAATTTCAGGTAAATTCAACAGCACTTTGGTCATCTGCTGAACCTGGTTTTTACCGGCTCGACCATAACCGACAACGGCACTTTTAACCTGTAGGGCCGAGTATTCGGCAACCGGTAACCCGGCATTAATTCCAGCTAGTAGGGCAATTCCCCGGGCATGTCCAAGTTTTAGTGCAGAAGCTGGATTGCGCGCCATAAAAACCTGCTCCACCGCAACTGCATCAGGCTGATGTTTTTCAATCAGGATGCAGAGTTCCCGATAGATGATTTGCAACCGCACCGCCAGGGCATCTTT
>CAZGKZ010000056.1:0-6448 GCA_964526315.1 uncultured Geobacteraceae bacterium | reverse complement strand
AAATTGCACAGATTCTGCTTATCAATAATCAGGATTTCAATTTTGAAAAACGCCTAAAATCTAAACGTGTTATGATGGACAAAATTTGTGTTTAAATATTATCCCCACCGCGTGGGAGTTGGAGTAAAATTATGGGCAAGGGCATGGACAGCAAAAAGTCGGATAAAAAAGAACCCGCTAAAAGTAAGAAAGAAAAAAAGGCTGATAAAAAGGCGAAAAAAGCCGCAAAATAAGTGGTTGCCTACGCCTGTTTTGTTTTAGGCGAGCTACACAGAGCACCTTGCGCCCCTAGGAAACCCGCCTCAGAAGTTGCCTTGAAAGGGAGTCTCACAACCTTGAGGATATTTAAGATTTCCTCCTGATAGTGATCAGATATTCATTCATGAATCGGCAAATCACTTTTGCAAAGGGTTCTCTGGCTAGATCAATCGATTTTCTAATATAGTAAGTTATGATCCAAAAGGGTGACCAATCCTTACAGCGTCTCCCAGATCGAGCCTGAACTACTACAGTTAATCAGTCTGCTTTGAGCAATGGTAAAATCCTTACCTCAGCCTGTTGTTTGAATTGCTCCAGGCTACCGTCATTCTGAATTACCAGATTCCAGTCGCTATAGTGATCCAGGGAGTTCTCACTGCTATGGTTGTTGGCACCATTGAACCCGGGACGTTCAATCTTAATAAACGTTCCACCATGCTTTTTGATGATGTTCAGCTCATTGACAAAACGGACATCGTCAACCAGGATATGTGTGGAATCCAGATCATATTCACCTAATTTCCTCTCCCACGCCTTGGTCCAGTAATCATGATCTTGGGCCCGACGATATTCGGTCCCCCACCATTGCAGAATCCGGCGGACAGTCACAGCAGACTGCCCCGGTTGATCTTGAATTTCATGATGATCAGCGACAAAACTTTTCCACACGGGACAGTTCTCCAGCGCCCGTTTTTCATCGACATAAAAAATCCGAACCTTGTCGTCCTGATCTCCGTAAACCAGCGAAACATATTTTTCGGCACCAATCTGCCTGATGAAATTCGCAACCTCTTCCCGTAACATCTGCGCCATTGGCAAAATAATAATATTGAGATCCGACTGCTCCAGCAGATGCTTAGCAGCCGTGGTTTTCCCTGAAGCTGCTTTTCCGGCAAATCCGATAATCATAGATCCGTCCTTCGTAAAAAAATCGTCAGTTCTCTGACCGCTCAGTGGCGGTAGAGAGTATTAAGCTTGAGAGTCTACTGTAATCGAAACAAAAATTGGAGTTTTTTATTCGCTTCCACAACCAAAAATCAAGATATCCTTGGTACTCTTGGTGTCTGGTATCAGTCATCCCTTTGTTCTTTGTTGTAGATTTGTTGCTCTCTGACTCTGGAATAACAGCGAAAAGCATTGCCTGCACAGAGAATCAATGGTATAGATTCGCTGCGCGAAAGCCATGGGATCTAATCCCGTGGTTTTTTTATTTTCATCTCGATACCTTCAGGAAATTATTGAACCATGATCAGTGCCACAAACATCTGTCTCGCCTATGGCAAACGGACTATTTTCAAAAATGTCAATATCAAGTTCACCCCCGGCAACTGTTACGGTTTGATCGGAGCTAACGGAGCAGGAAAATCAACCTTTCTCAAAATTCTCGCAGGAAATTCCGAACCCGACAAAGGGGAAGTCTCTATTGGCAAAGGGCTCCGCTTAGCGGTTTTGAATCAGGATCAATTTGCCTTTGATGAAGAGATTGTTCTCAATACTGTGATTATGGGACATAAACGGCTTTACCGCGTCATGGCTGAACGTGATGCGATCTACGCCAAAACCGATTTCAGCGAGGCAGACGGGGTCCGCTCCGGGGAACTGGAAACTGAATTTGCCGACATGAACGGCTATGATGCGGAATCAGAAGCGGCGGTTATGTTGAACGGTCTGGGGATTCCTGAGGCATTACGGCAGAAAAAGATGAAAGAGCTGGAAGGGGGAGAAAAAGTTCGGGTATTGCTGGCACAAGCACTGTTTGGCAACCCAGATGTTCTACTTCTCGATGAACCAACCAACCACCTCGATCTGAAGTCGATCCAATGGCTTGAAGAATTTCTCGGGCGGTTTCAGAATACTGTGATTGTCGTCTCCCACGATCGCCACTTTCTCAACCAAGTCTGTACCCATATTGCCGATATTGATTTCGGCACCATCCGTACCTACGTTGGCAACTATGATTTCTGGTATGAAGCCAGCCAGTTGGTTCTTAAACAGAAGCAGGATGCCAATCGAAAAGCCAGCGACAAAGCCAACGAACTGAAAGATTTCATTGCCCGGTTCAGTTCCAATGCCTCTAAAGCAAAACAGGCGACGTCACGAAAAAAACTCCTCGACAAACTTAATGTTGAAGAGTTACCGGTGTCGTCACGGCGTTACCCCTTTATCCTGTTCAAGCCAGAACGTCCCTGCGGAGATATCATTCTTGAAGTAAAAGGTTTAAGCAAAACTGTTGACGGTGTAAAAGTTCTTAACAACCTCGACCTGATTGTCAATAAAGGGGATAAAATTGTCTTTGTTGGCGGCAACAGTGTTGCTAAAACGACCTTATTGAAAATTCTCACCGGTGAGACAAAAGCGGACAGCGGCAGTTTTCGCTGGGGAGTCACCATCACTCACTCCTATTTTCCCAAGGAGAATAGTTCCTATTTTAGCAAAGATCTCAACTTGATTGACTGGCTGTGTCAGTATCCCCCTCACGAAGGAGAAAGTTTCGCCCGGGGATTTCTGGGCAGGATGCTCTTTTCTGGCGACGATGCAACAAAAATGACCAGCGTCCTCAGTGGTGGCGAAAAGGTTCGCTGTATGTTGTCACGAATGATGCTGACCAATGCCAACGCATTGCTTCTTGATGAGCCAACCAACCACCTCGATCTGGAATCGATTACGGCTCTCAACAACAGCCTGATTAACTTTTCCGAGGTTATCCTGTTTACGTCCCATGACCACAAATTTGTTTCCACTCTTGCCAATCGGATTGTCGAATTGACTCCAAATGGAAGTATCGATCGGGTCATGAGCTTTGATGAATATCTTAACAATGAGGCAGTCAACAAACTGCGGCAAGAGCTGTATCAATCTGAGACAGATCTGAATCTTTAAAAAAAGGATCAACATGGCTCTCCCCTGGAAAGTACTTGATCAATTCATGACGGAAACCGAAGGGATCCTGGAACTGCGGCAACGTGGCAAAGGAGATTTCCTGATCACTCTCGGGCCACAAGTATTGATGAACAGCAAAGCTCAACGTTCTGAAATGGCATTAGGAATACTTGGCTGTAAAGGTTTAGACAAATACCCTCAACCGCGAGTTTTGGTAGGCGGCCTGGGAATGGCAATTACCCTGCGGGCCGTTCTTGATCAATTGCCGGAGACAGCTGAGGTGGTGGTTGCTGAGCTGAATCCAATCATCCACCAGTGGTGCCTTGGCCCTCTTGCTGAACTGACCGGCGGGGCAGCCGTAGATCCCCGAGTTAAAGTCGAGATTGGTGATGTTGCTCAATTAATTAAGACTTCGGTCAAAAATCAATTTGATGCCATCATCCTTGATCTCTACCGGGGTCCTGGCCCACAAACTGACCCCATCAAAGATACCATTTATGGCAGTCGAGCCATTGCTCACACTTTCGCAGCCCTTAAACCGGGTGGGACTCTTGCGGTCTGGGGCGAAAATCCCGATAGGGGTTTTGAAGGACGACTTGCCTCTGGCGGTTTCACTGTCCGCTGTGAAAGACCTGGTAAGGGGGGATATCGTCATGCAGTCTGGATTGCCAAAAAAAGAAATATTATCAATTCGAAAGGGAAAGTTCATGGAGGAATTTGATTTAGATGGACACGAATTTATTGAGTTGAACAATCTCCTGAAATTGACCGGAAAGTGTTCCAGTGGCGGCAGTGCAAAAATGGTGATTGCGGATGGGCAGGTCAAGGTTGACGGTCAGCTTGAACTGCGTAAACGCTGTAAAATTCGGTCTGGGAAGACGGTTGAATTTGAAGGGAAAGAGATTAGGGTTGTTTAGTTTTAGTGCACACAACTAAGAAAACACCACAGATTGTTATGCTCAAGGGATCACAAATACAACTTCAAACTCATGTCAAATATCAGCTGACAACTAATCATCTTGACTTAAAATCTCTTTTTGTTATTATGTAGACAAGTTTTAGTTCTTTGATTTTCTGGGATGCGCGAGTTGGTTCTAACCCCTTGACCAACGTTTTTTACTGACCTGTCGGTGCGTGAAGAAATGGTGAGCAAGCCTGCCCGCGAGCAGGACGCCTAAAGTTTTTTCCGTAGACAAACTTTTGTTACAGGTCAATTGTAAAGAACCATACCGGCATCCCGGAGAACATTCATAAAAAAGGCTCTGAGTTATCTCAGAGCCTTTTTCTTTTCATTTATCTCTCAACAAGCTAACAATCGACTCGCTCGCGTAATTCCTTACCGGTTTTAAAAAATGGGGTTTTACGTGATGGAATCTCAACCAGTTCCCCACTTTTGGGATTCCTCGCCTCACGAGCAGCGCGCTCGCGGACTGAAAAAGAACCAAATCCACGAATTTCGACCCGATCACCATCTGCAAGCGCATTGGTAATCCGACCAAAAATCAGGTTAATCACCATTTCAGCATCATTCTTATTTAGAATATCGTGACCATCAGTCAATTGTTCAATCAGTTCACTCTTTGTCATATCAACCTTCCTAATATTTCAAAAAATCAATAACCATCCCAGAAATACTGAGGACCGGTTATCCGTTTTTCAATGAGATTAATTCCAAGATAATGACTTACAGCTCCCTGCAAGTATCGTTCAATCAAATTTGTACTTTCCTGTTCTGGATAAACCAGGTCGGAATCTTCATCAATGCCTGCAACCTTAGCGGCATATTTAATTGCATCATTCAGCGTTCCAAGTTCATCAATCAAACCAATGTCCTTAGCCTGCCGCCCAGTAAATATCCGCCCGTCAACAAAGGGCTGCAGTCTGTCTATCGACATGTGGCGACCGTCACTGACAGCTTCAACAAACTGCTGATGGACATCATCGATCAACCCCTGCAATAAGGTTCGATCTGCAGCAGTAAAAGGGCGCGTTGCTGAACCAATATCTTTAAACCGACCACTTTTGACAACTTCTGTCTGAACTCCAACCTTACCCAGCAGTTCACGGTAATTAGGAAAGGACATAATAACGCCGATACTGCCGGTAATCGATCCAGGGTTTGCAAATATACGCTCAGCAGCAACGGCAAGATAATACCCCCCCGAAGCAGCAACCGATCCCATTGAGACCACCAGCGGTTTTTCAGCAGCTAAAAGCTTAAGTTCAGCATAAATCTCTTGCGAAGGGGCAACTCCACCCCCGGGGGAATCTATCCTTGCGACAACGGCTTTAATATTATCGTGATCTCTGAATTTTTTGATCTGTGCAAGCAGCAAGGTTGAGTCAGCAATAGGCCCTTCAACCTCAAGGATACCGATTTTATCACTCATTGAAACAATAGATGAACCGGTACGAAGTACTCCCGAAGTGAATACAACTAACAGGAAAAAAACAAAAATTCCAGCAACCGTCAGAGATGCCATTAGAAAAGGACGTTTTTTCATTTTAGCCAATAAAAAAGGGGCTCCTGAAATCTCAGGAACCCCAAATAAGGTTCAGTCACAAATTAGTCTTCAGATTTACGACCAACAGCACCTTGCAGCAAATCACCCAGGTTTGATGTCGCAGTTTTTTGCGCACCCATGAACTCATTAACCTGTGCTTTTTCTTTCTGCACATCCAGATTTTTGATCGACAGAGCAATTTTACGATCAACAGTATCAACCTGCAGAACTCCTGCTTCCAACTCAGCACCAACTTCAGCAAAATCTTTTGGACTGTCGATTTTCTCTTTGCTTAATTCAGAAACATGAATCAGCCCTTCAATTCCCTCTTCAAGCTCGATAAAAATGCCGAAATCGGTAACTGAAGTAACCTTCCCTTTTACGATAGTTCCACGCGCATAGCGAGTAGGAACCGTCTCCCAAGGATCGGTATTCAATTGCTTCAAACCAAGTGAGAAACGCTCATTTTCACGGTCAATATTCAGCACAACAGCTTTGACCAGATCACCCTTTTTATACGCTTCTGATGGGTGCTTAATCCGTTTTGTCCAAGACAGATCTGAGATATGAACCAGACCGTCAATTCCTTCATCAACTCCGACAAAAATACCAAAATCAGTAATATTTTTGACTTGACCTTCGATAATAGTCCCAATCGGGAATTTCTCCCCAATAACATCCCAGGGGTTCGGTTCAATCTGCTTCAAACCAAGGGAGATACGACGATTATCGGTATCAAGAGCAAGAACCACAGACTCAACATCATCACCGATTGAAAGGACTTTATTGGGATGCTTGACCCGCTT
>CAZGKZ010000055.1:0-6478 GCA_964526315.1 uncultured Geobacteraceae bacterium | reverse complement strand
CCATCAGCATAGAGTTGCTCAATCACCCGGGGATAATCGATAGTATCAAGCGCCTGGGCAAGAATCACATCAGCAGCATGATCAGAGGTGAGAGGATATTTTCTCCCCAGCGCACAACTGTAAAAATCAATTCCAGCCGGAAGGGTGACGGGGAAAAGGTGGAGCTTGCGGTAAGCATCTGCAACCGCTTTTGTCACCTCACAGTGGACGGTTGTCACACCTTGTAACGGGATAAAATGGCAACCAAGGTCGGCGACCAGTTGTTCAACCTGCTGCCGCCGTCCACCAATCACCGATTCCCGGTGGGTATTAATGATCAGCAGATAAACCTGCTTCTTCCCTTGCAGATACTCTCTGATCGGTTCCGCTGGTAGATTGACCATTCCCAGAACCCAATCAACCTGCTGATTCGGTTTTAGCCCCCAGATCCGTTTCGCCGCTCGACACTCCCCCGCCAGTTCAGCGGTGAACAGGGGTGATTTTTCAAGCCGCTGCAACATGCCGTCACGGTCCTGCCAGGCTCCGGAAGAAAACAACCCTGCCGATTCGCCAAGACTGTAGCCGCTGATCATCTGTGGCTTGATGCCGAAATGGGCAAGCAGATCGTTTAACGCAGTGCACTGAGCAACATGTGAGATCACCAGCGCATTATGATTTTCTTGAATAGAATCTGTCAGTTCAGCTTGCCAGAAATGGTCGGGAAGGTATTGATCAGCCAGATAATCATTATTCCGCTCCTGCCGCCGATAGATCTGTGGCCAGCGAACCGACAGTTCCCGCCCCATCCCAGCAAATTGATTGCCAGATCCGGGAAACACGAACGCAACCTTCCCCCGTTCACCAAGAGGGTGAGCGGAATAGAAAATCTGCTCTCGCAGTGCGGGAGGAAGCAGCTCGGCACCACTGACTCCGATAGATTGGTCGGGATTGGCACTCAGCGCCTGCTCGACATAATCAAGCTGAGAAAGGAGATTTTCACGGGAGGCAGAGATAACACTCAAACAGTGGTGAAGAGTCGGGTTCAGCGGATTCTGTTGCAACCATAACGATGCCAGAGCATCAACAGAGTGGCCAGGATGATCAGTTAAAAACTCTCTCAGCCGTTCTATCCGGGTCAGAAGTTCAGCAGAATTGGCCGCTTCAACGACAAATAGTCCCTCTTTTAGAGGGCCAAGTGGTCGCACTGTTGCCGCAGTTTGTAGCGGATCTGTCGTTTTAGAAAATTCCTCAACCACCAGGTGGGAACAGGAACCATCGGCACCGATACCGCAGACCAATGCCCGACGTAAACCATCTTTACGATTATGCACCCAATATTGTGCTGCCACCGGAGCGACAAAATTACGCCGTTTTCCTGCCCATTCCGGGTTTAATTGTTCGGGATGGCGCAATGGCGGTAAAATCTGTTGTTCCAGACAAAGTGCTGTTTTTACCAGAGATGCCAACCCCGAAGCGGCACCGGAAAAACCAATATCACGACTGACATTGCCAATCTTACAGCTGATTCGATTCACTTCTGCACCGACAACAGAACCAAGTGCCTGCGCTTGCAACTGCTCGATCTCTGGTGTATTGCCCCCTGCGAGCTCAAGATATGGAATTGACTCTGGAGTAATATTGCCATCCTGACATGCCAATTTTACCGATTTGAGGTAAATGCTCTTTTCAGGGAAAACAGTATCAACCTGGCCACCGATAGCACTCCCTGCCCCCTTGATCACCGCATAGATTCGATCCCCATCCTGCCGGGCATCTTCCAACCGTTTTAAAACGACAGCAGCAGCACCTTCACCAATCAAGTCAGCTCCGCCACTGGTAGAACCAGCCATCTGGTAACGACAGATAACCGATCGGAGATCCCCGGCTAGGTCAACAGCACCAACAATAGCCCGATTGATGGCCCTGTCTTGAAGGGAACGGATTGCCACCTCCAAAGCTCTGAGACCGGAGTTTTCTTCACTTGAGAGAGTAAAGCTCGGCCCACCGATCCGAAACTCTTTAGCAATCCGACTGGCGACAACGCTGCCAAGAGCCCCCATGGTCCGGTTTGCGGTCAACGGTGGTCCAGCTGTAGCACGTAATTTTTCGACCCAGGCCAGAAACTCTTCCTCATTCAGTTGCAGTCCCAATTGTTTAGCCCACTGCCGCGCATATTTTTGTATTCCCCAGCGAAAACTAAAATTGGTTGCATTAAGATCAAGACCGCTGCCGATAAATACCCCAGCAAACAGTAGATCTTTGTCACTCAGCCGGGCATCCTGAAGTGCTGCTGCCGCAACTTTTAACATCAGCAACTGACGTGGCAGCATCTCCTCCTGTTCTTTTGGGGGGATACGAAAATCACCGGGACGGGAAAAAACTTTCGGGATAAAGAAACCTTTAAAATCAGCCTGATGAAAACCGGATTCCTGATACCAGCGACTCTCCTGCACTCCCCACCAGTTACTGGGTGACTGAGGAGAAACATCGTCACTGCCACTAAAAACCTGTTGCTGAAACTGGGTGAGATCTTCCCATGGACCAAATTGTGCCCCCATCCCGACAATTGCCACCGGATCGGTCCGCTGCCGAAACGATGGATGGAGTCGAACCGGACTTTTAGAGTCTTTTTCTGCAACCCACTCTTCCAGCAACAGATGAGCATTGATCCCGCCAAAACCAAAAGCACTCACTCCGGCACGCCGCGGCAAACCATCTTTCCGGCGGTTCCACGGTGTTCCCTGCTGCAGAATTCGGAACGGACTACGCTCCAGATCAATCCCCTCTGCCGGAGCTGTAAAGTTCGGCATCGGTGGTAAAATCTGCTTCCCCATTGCCAACACAGTTTTCAGCGTCGCCGCCGCTCCTGCTGCAGTCAACAAATGACCAATATTCGCTTTGACCGAACCGATCACACACTGCCCGACCCGCCAGTCGTACTCCTGCCAGAGCTGCTGCAAACTGGAAAACTCAACAGCATCCCCAACCGGGGTTCCGGTTGCATGACACTCTATCAGATCAACATCCCCGGGAGACCAGCCCGCCTGCTGATAAGCGGCCCGCATCGCCCGCAATTGTCCTTCCGCTGCCGGGGCCAACAAACTTCCACCCAGGTCGTTGGAGAGGCCGATACCACGGATCACCGCATGGATTTTATCACCATCACGCAGCGCATCCCGAGTACGTTTCAGCAACACCAGACCACACCCCTCACCAACAACCAGTCCATTTCCAGCTCGATCAAAGGGGGAGCAGGTACCGTTTGGTGAAAGAGCTCGCAACTGGGAAAAACCCATCTGCGTATAGAGGGAATCAGGACGGGACAAGCCACCGGCCAGCATCGTATCAGCACGACCGGATTTCAACTCGTCAACGGCAAGCTTGATTGCATAGAGAGATGAAGCACAGGCGGCATCCACCGTGAAGCAGGCCCCTTCAAAGCCAATAGCTTTTGCCAGTAATCCCGCGGGAAGTCCAGCGACGTAATGGTTGATCGGAGCAACCGGCGAATCACCGAAAGAGAGCTGTTCAGGGGAGAGTTTTTCAAGAAAGGTACGACCAAGATAGTGTCTGGCTAATGCCGATGATTTTTCACTCGGCAGAGCCAGATTGCCGATAATAATCCCGGATCGACTGGTGTTGATCTTTTCTGCCGCAACCGAGCCAAGAGTCTGTTGCCCAACCCGCAGCAGCAGACGAAACATCGGATCAAGCTGACCCAGAAAATCGGGGTCAATATCGAGGCCAGCAATATGTTCAGGATCGGTTTCAGTGTCGACAAAACACCCTTTTTTCGAATAGACTTTGTCGGCGGCACCAACCTGTGGGTCATAAACATCTTCGACCGGCAGTAACCAGCGCCCCTCCGGTGGTTGCCGGGAGGTATCAATTTTTGCAGCAATATTATCCCAGAAACGTCCCAGGGTCGGTGATTCAGGGAAAATCCCACCGACCCCGATAATTGCTACAGAATTTTCACTCACCATACTCAGGCAACTCCAGTGAGCTTGTTGCGCTGAAAGGTTGCATTCAGTGCCGTATCAATAACACATTCATAATGTTCAATCCGGGCAACCAGCTGTTGATTGAGTGGGTCGATAAAATCAATATCGGCAATCGCCCGGTTTTTATTCTGTTCAATCACCCGGACCCGTATTTCAACCCCGGAAGCAGGAAATTTCTGCTGATATTGGCGGTATCGTCCGGCAAAAACTGGTAGTGATCCAGCTTGATATTGTTCAAAACTCCACAGAATCAACAATTGGAAACTGCTATCAAGAACCAACGGATCTGCCAGCCAGGAGTTACGTAAGGGTTGCGCTATCCATTGATCAGGTAATGGGGCCAGGTTGGCTAGGGCACTGATCCCGGCGACAGAACAACCGGCAACGTCACGAATACCGTGAAAATCGACACCATGGAACAATCTTTCCGGTTGATAGATCTTGCTGAGAGGAAGAGGATATTCATCCAGGACAAGTTTGTCTGCAACGGGTTTTCGTTCCGGCAATCGGGCCGAAAGAACAATCTTTGCCCGAATATGGGGGAGCAGAGAGTCACTATCAACCAGTTCGACCGGAACAATATGAACACCCTCACCCTTAATTGCCTTCCCCGTCATAACTTGAAGGTGTACCGTCTGCTGCGCCTCCAGAGTGACCCCCTTAAGGATCCGCAAATCATTAAAACCCTGAAACTTCAACCCGGGATTATTATGAAGTGCCCCGTGAGCCAGCCACTCTATAATAATCGCCATCGGCAACACCGCTCTACCGTCAATCACATGAGATTTCAAGAATGGATATTGCTCAATCCCAAGGTCAAGGTCAAAAGCTTTAGAAACACAAATATTCTGATGTGGTTCAGGAACTTTAGTAACTTTTGACTCAGCAACACCTCCGGAAATAATCAATTCAACCGCACCACCGGGTAGAGTGGAGAGTTCTTTCACTAAATAATCGGCACCAGCTTCAAGATCGATAACTTCGATCCCTTCTTGAGCAAAGACTTTCTTCAATGCCGGAGTGACCATGCCACCATCCCATGGACCCCAGTTGCATGATATGACCCGGCAGTCGGGGTGTAACCGAGCCTGTTGATCAGCAATTTTATTGAGGATTTCATTGGCGACAGCATAGTCAACCTGCCCTATCCGCCCGAAGCGACCAGTTGAGGAGGAAAACATCACCATAAATTTCAAATCATCATCGGCGACCGCGTCAAGAAGGGCTCGGAAACCGGCAACTTTGGTTGAGTAGACCTGCTCAAATTGCTCTGCTGTTTTCTCTGTGATCAACTTATCCGCAAGGACTCCGGCACCATGGATCAACCCGCGAACCGGGCCAAACTGCTCCCGCAACTGTTGAAGGAGACTCTTCAGCTGTTGTCCATCACGTAAATCGACAGAACGGTAGATCGCCGTCCCCCCTGCCTTGAGAATCCGCTCCAGAGTTGCGCGAATTTCCCGTGCTGCAGCTATCTGCTGATATTTACGGGCAACATCCAGGGGCTTCAAAGGGGCCTCAGATTGAGCAATAATCCCCTTTTTAATTTCCCCTTCAGATTGCAGACCAGTCAGCCAGGCGGGTTCTTCTTCATCCAGTGGAGTCCGACCCAGAAGCAGTAGCGTTGCTGATGTTGCAGCACTGAGAGTTATAGCGACCTCTGCAGTCACTCCCCGGGCACCACCACTGACAACAACCAACTCCCCGGCATGAACCGGGACAGCAACGGTGACATCTTCAAGTGGAGTCGCAATCAATTCCAGAGTATGCAACCCTTGAGTGCTGATCCCCACCTCAATCGGTCCAGTTTTAAAGATTTCATCAACAATCGCAGTTGCTGTGGGGAGAATCTCCATCCCCATCGCCAGATCAAGAGCTTTACAATGGATCGTCGGCCACTCCAGTGCTGCGGTTTTACTCAACCCTGCCAGCCCACCGGAGAGGGGATCATTAATTGATTCAGTCGAGCCAAGGCCAAAATAGCCATTAACCCGAGATACTGTCGCAAAAAAGGCACCGCCCTGTCCGGCACTGCGGTGCAAAGCCGGTTCCAGTTTCTGCAACAGAGTGAAAGCGTCCTTGAAAAACTGATCATCACTTCCAGCCAGTGGGGCAACAATCACCAAGCCAGCCAACTGTTGCGGAGGAGAGAGTGTCTCTACTTCAACAATTGACACTTTACGGGGGATCAGTTGCCGAGCGGTAAAACGGGAACAAACTGCATCGGAAAGAGTTGAACCATCATCAACGATCCAGACTTCGCTACCCACCTCAAAATTAAACTCTTTTACCTCCCTTTTTTCTGCCAGGGAGACCGGTTGCAAAACTTCACGGATAACCCCTTGCGCTGCAGCAGGTTCATCACTGCTATTCTGCGGCTCTTTTTCATCTGAACCGGAGACGGTCGCAAGAAAATCGACGATCTGACCTACAGTCTGTAATGTTCCCAGATGCTCCGGTTTGATTGCCGGTGCTCCCGGCAACTGTTGCTGCAG
>CAZGKZ010000054.1:0-6600 GCA_964526315.1 uncultured Geobacteraceae bacterium | reverse complement strand
CATGGAGTATTGTTGTTATGGAAAAAATTCTGATTGTTGATGATGAAGCTTTTATCCGGGAGAATCTGGAGCGGATTATTTCTGAAGATAATTATCGCCCGATTTCAACGGGATCACCGGAAGAGGCTCTGCAGATTGTAACGGATGAGGAGATCAGCCTGGTGCTGCTTGATTTGAATTTAGGAAGTCACAGTGGACTGGATGTGTTACGGGCGATGCGGGAAGTGGATCCGGAAATTCTGGTGATTATTATTACCGGCTATGGAACCGTAGAGAGTGCCGTAGAAGCTTTAAAAATAGGGGCTTATGACTATATTAAAAAACCCTTTAAGGCCGATGCGATCCATTTAATTGTTAAATTAGCCTTGGAAACTCAGAATCTGCGCCGTCAGGTCAAACGTCTTTCCCGTGACGGTGATGGAATCAATATGGTTGGTAACAGTCCGGCGTTACTGCAGATCTTTCAGCAGATTCGTGAAGTTGCTAAACATGAAACAGCGACGGTGTTGATCACTGGCGATAGCGGCACCGGGAAAGAGTTGGTGGCGCAGGCGATCCATAATTTATCGCCGCGCAGTGAACAGCCCTTTATTGAGATCAACTGTGGCTCACTCCCTTTCAATCTCCTCGAGACCGAACTTTTTGGTCATGAACGGGGGGCTTTTACCGATGCTAAAACGCGTAAAATTGGTCTGTTTGAAGAGGCTGATGGCGGTTCGATATTTCTCGACGAAATTGGTGAAATGGATGTCAGCCTGCAAGTCAAATTATTGCGGGTTCTCGAAGACCGTAAAATTCGTCGCCTTGGAGGTAATCGCAATATCGATATCAATGTCAGAATCATTGCTGCAACCAATGCCGATATCAAGGGTGCATTGCTACGCAAGGATTTTCGTGAAGATCTCTATTATCGGTTGAATGTTTTTCCCATCCATATTCCACCGCTCCGGGAACGGAGGGAGGACATCCCGATTTTATTGGAGACTTTTTTGCAGCGCTTCAGTAAAGAATTCAATAAATCAATCCAACAATTCAGTCGGGATGCTCTTGATCTGATGCTGCGTTATCATTGGCCAGGGAATGTGCGTGAACTGCGCAACGTGGTGGAGAGAATTTGCATTATGCATAATGTTGAGAGCATTTTGCCTGATCATTTGCCGCGTGAAATCTGGGGAGAGTCACCGCAGAGTGAAATGCCGTTCAAATATGAAATCCCCCCCGAGGGGATTATTCTTGATAATGTTGTTGATCAGATTGAAAAGGAACTGGTGGCAAAAGCTTTCCGGATGACCGGTGGAAATGTCGCTAAAACTGCCCGTGTTCTGAATGTTCCACGGGGGACTTTGCGTTATAAACTGGAGAAGTATCAGTTGACTGATGGTTGAATCTCTATCCCTTCTCCTGGGGGAGCAAGGATTCGACCGGCGGATGAGGGGGAAGCTACTGTTGACATCCCCCCTTTTTAACGGGCTGGATCAGTTGTCCAGAAAATTTGCAATGGGAGCATGCAGAACAGCCCCCCCCGCAGCTGCCGGATGAAGCATCTTTGATGGTTTTGTAGATATTAAATGCAACATAATAGGCCGCAGCTGCGACGATGATCATTGTCAGGGTGTAGTCCCAGGTAAACATGATGAATTATCCTTTCTGTGGGTCTCACATCAACAGCTTTGTCCCAATCTGGTAAATAGCAACAGCCATTCCAAATCCGAGTAAGGTATTAAATACGGTTGCAAAGATCGCCCAGCTCCACGATGACTCTTTTGCCATGGCGATCACGGTGACTACACATGGCGCATAGAGAAGAACAAAAACAATCATTGCCAGGGCGGTAAATTTGTTCCAGCTTGGGTCACCGGCAATTCTCGCTGAAAGCGTATCAGCTGCCCCTGGGTCAACATCTCCCAACGAATAGGCGGTACCAAAGGTTGAGACAATCACCTCTTTTGCGGCAAAGCCACCCACCAGTGCAATATTGGTTCGCCAATCAAAGCCGGCCAAGCTACTGATAGGCTCCAGAACTGTGCCGATTTTTCCGGCAACAGAGTATCTTAAGGCTGCTTGTCCTTGACGATTGTTGATTTCATTGATCATTTGTTGCTGTTCAGATGCTACCGTAATGGTATCGAGGATACTCTGCCGTTCCAGTTCAAACTGGTTCTGTTGTTGCTCTGGCAGCCCTGGAAAAGTCATCGCTGCCCAGAGGAGAATTGAAACCGCCAAGATCACCGTTCCCGCTTTTTTGATATATTGCCAGGTGCGCTCCCAGGTATGAATAAAAATACCCTGCAGGGTTGGTAACCGGTAGGGGGGAAGCTCCATAATAAATGGGGTAGATTTTCCTCTGATCACGGTTGATCTAACCAGTTTGGCTACCAGTAATGCCATAACCCAGGCGAATAACGTGATTGAAAACATCATCTGGGCTTTATATTCGGTAAAAAAAGCGGCGACCAGTAACATAAATACCGGCAACTTGGCTCCACAGGGCATAAACGGTGCGGTCAGCAATGTTGCGAGTTTTTCCTTAGGACTGCGCAGGGTTCGGGTTGCCATGACTCCCGGAACGGCACAGCCTCCGGCAATTCCCCCGGAGATAATAAACGGCATGGCGGAGTATCCATGTAGACCAAAAATCCGCAGGACTCGATCCAGCATGTAGGCGACTCGAGCCATATAACCGGAATCTTCAAGAAATGAAATCATCAGAAACATGATGGCGATCAATGGGACAAAACCCATCACCCCGCCAACCCCATCAATAATTCCAGAGACAACCAGTGATTGCAGCAATCCTTCTGGAATTAACCGGGTGGCTGTCGCAGCAATCCAGGTGAATAAATTTTCCAGCCAACCCATCGGGATTTCACCGAGGCTGAAGGTGATTTGGAACATCCCGTAGAGGATTGCAATCATCAAAATCGGACCGATAAAGCGATTGACCAGGATGGAATCAAGTTTCATGGTGAAATCGATCCGCTCCTGACGGGATTTTTCCTGAATGATGATGTTCTGTTTAAGGATGGAATTGATCAATCCATAACGATAATCAGCAATAATCGCTTCTGGAGAAACCTTTAAGGTTTTGAGACAGTGTTCTTTGGCACTTTTTACAATTGCTTCCAGTTGTTCTGAAACCTTGCCGTTGAGTTTGCCATGACGGATAATTTCACCATCATCTTCCAGATATTTCAGTGCGATCCAACGTGCCGGGTAGCGATCGGTCATGAATTGTTGTCTCTGAATAATCTCGGTCATCGTATCCAGAATCAGATCAAGTTCAGCTCCGTAACTTATTTTCAGCGGTGCCCGGTTGTTTTTACTCTCCTTCGCATATTGAACAGCAGTTTTAATTAATTCTATTTTTCCCTGACCGGAGCGGGCAACCGTTTCGATCACTGGACAGTGGAGAAGCTCTGACAGCTTTTCGGTGTTGATTTTTAAACCCTGCCGTCGTGCATCGTCCATCATATTTAAAGCAAGAACCACAGGGATGCCGAGTTCAAAAAATTGAATGGTTAAATAGAGGTGACGTTCCAGCATCGTTGCATCGACAATATCAATAACGACGTCTGGTTTTTCATTGACCAGAAAATTTCGTGCGACCAGCTCTTCCTGGGAATAAGCAGAGAGAGAATAGGTTCCGGGAAGATCAATCAGTTTGACCTTTGTCCCCTTAAGATTTAGAATTCCTTCTTTTCTTTCAACCGTAATCCCGGGATAATTTCCAACATGTTGCCGGGCACCGGTGAGGGCATTGAAGAGGGTGGTTTTTCCGGAGTTAGGATTGCCCGCCAAAGCGATTGATGCTGCGGGTGGTTCCTCTAATTTCCATTTAATTGCAGTGTTCACTCTATTCACCTGCCTTCTTGACCATGATATAATCTGCTTCATTGTTGCGGAGGGTCAGAGTATAATTTCTCAGCCGAATCGAAACTGGATCTTTCAACGGGGCACGACCGAGGATTTTAATCTCTGTTCCCGGCGATAAGCCCATATCGCGTAATCGTCGGCCAATTTCTCCGGTGGCGGTCACTGCGGTGACAATTGCTGTTTTTCCTGAAGCCATTCGACGTAAAGATTCTGGCATGGTAGATTATTCCTTGGTTAAAACGGTTCGCTGCTCATTTGAGCTATGTGACATTAATAATACCAGTAACGATTATGAAATACATTATCAAAATAGGCCCCAGGTGGGTTAATGTCAATAAAAAAGATAGATTTAGTGATATATAGGGATTGAACGGCTATTCGATTAACAAAGTTGGTTGTCATGCTGGATTTGAGTGTATTATGAAAAAAGTTATTGGGTTCTTTTTCTTTGTTGTTTTGTCTCTTTTCCTCTTAAACCAGTCGGTTGGAGCGGTGACTGGCCAAGATTATTCCAGTTGGCTAACAGATTTTAAACAGGATGCACTTCGCTATGGGATTCAGCCTTCTACGCTTGAGGTTGCTTTAGCGGGGGTGAAACCACTTGATTGGATTATCAAACTGGATCGGGCTCAACCTGAGTTTACCAAGACCCTTGATCAATACCTTGCCGGGGCAGTGACGGAACAACGGATTAGGCGGGGGAGAACTCTGCTCACAGAAAATTCAGCACTGTTGACCCGGATTGCCAACAAATACCGGGTTCAACCCAGAGTTCTCTTGGCCCTATGGGGAATTGAAACCAGTTTTGGAAGGCACACCGGGAAGATTCCAGTTGTTGCCGCTCTGGTAACCCTCGCTTATGATGGGCGACGCAGCCAGTATTTTCGTACTGAATTGTTGCAGGCACTTAAAATTATTGATCAGGGTTTCATCTCTTCCAGACAGATGCTGGGTTCCTGGGCCGGTGCGATGGGGCAGGTGCAATTTATGCCATCGACCTATTTAAATTTTGCTGTTGATGGTGATGATGATGGACATATCGATCTTTGGAACAGCCGTGCAGATTACCTCTCCTCGGCTGCAAATTATCTGCTCCGCTCGGGTTGGGATCATAACTATACCTGGGGGCGCGAGGTTGCTCTTACAAAAAAAATGGGGCAAAATGAATTTGGACTAAAACAGAGGCGACTTCTGCAAGACTGGCAGAAAATGGGGGTTCGGACAATTGGATTACAGCCGTTGCCAAAGGTTGATATCAAGGCATCTTTGATTCAGCCAGATGGGCCACAGGGGAAAACTTTTCTGGTTTATGATAATTATCGCGTGCTATTAAAATGGAACAGATCGCATCGTTTTGCAGTCGCTGTTGGCACCCTCGCTGACAGATTAATTGCTCGTTAAGCGGTGGTGAAACAGCTCTTGACATAGGCGTGTCATCCGTAGCATTTATGAACAACTTATCATTTTCTATCAGCTAATTAAGATATATTTTTAAATGAACGCAATCTGGAAAACAAATAATGTTCAGGAAAAGAAACGGCGTCGTAACCGCCGTTTACTGCTGATCGCTGTACCTTTGCTGCTGGGATTGGTTGGATACCTCCTTTACTCTCATCAAACAGTAACAACCGTCCCAGATGTTCAACAGCCAGTGATTGAAACACTCACGGAACACCACGATCGTAAACCTGCTTTAAACGCTTCTCAGCCAGCACCGACTGACTCACATATTCTAAAGCGGACGATTCAGCCAGGGGACAATCTCAGCTCAATATTTGATCAGGTGAAAGTCAGTCAAGCGGTGATGCTGCAGATTGTTGCTGCAGATGAATCACTACTGGCATTGGATATTCTCCGCCCCGGTAATATCCTGACCTTTACTCTGGATAAAAAGAGACAAACGTTGCAGAAAATGGAGTTATTTATCCATCCTGCCCATCAAATCATCTATCAGCGTGTCGATGACAGCAGCTTTGAATATAAAGAAATTATCCTGGCAGGAACCTGGAAATATCAACTGCTTGACAGTGATATAGAGGGGAGCTTTTACCAGTCGGCAATCTTTGCCGGATTGAGTGAGCGTGAAGTTGGAAATATCACCTACCTGTTTAAAAATAAGGTCAATTTTAGTCGAGATATCAGGGCTGGCGACCACTTTCAAGTGGTTCGTAATTTGCAACTTCTCGATGGCAAGCTGACCGGTCAGAGTCATATTGAAGCGATCCGGATATTTTCCCGTAAGCATCACTACAGTGCTTTTCTTTTTGAGGATGGGAATTATTACGATGAGAAAGGGAAGAGCCTGGCGCGGGCTTTTCGACGTTATCCTTTCAAGGGGCGTCATCGGGTTACTTCACCATTTAACCTGGCCAGACGCCATCCGATCACTAAACGGATCAGCCCTCACAAAGGGGTTGATTTTGGCATGCCGGTGGGAACACCGGTCTATTCTACCGGTGATGGGGTGGTGACCCGGGTTAAGAATCATCCCTATGCAGGGAAGTATATCGAAATTCGCCACGAAGGGCGTTATCTAACCCGCTATATGCATTTAAGTCGAATTACGGTGAAACGGGGAGAAAAGGTGAAACGGGGTGAGCGGATTGCCTTGTCGGGGAATACCGGCCGCTCTACTGGACCACATCTCCACTATGAAATTCATATCAAGGGTCGTGCAGTGAATCCGCTGACGGCTAAAATTCCACTGGCGGTATCTGTCCCTAAGGG
>CAZGKZ010000053.1:0-6634 GCA_964526315.1 uncultured Geobacteraceae bacterium | reverse complement strand
GGGTCGGACAGAAAGCGACACATTCCGGGGTATCACCACCACAGAGGTCACACTTATCAACAACACCAAGAGTTGGAACATATTTAATCATGCCGAAAGGACAAGCACTGACACAGGTACGGCAACCAACGCAACGATCCCGGTCAACAATAACAACACCGGAAGGCATCTCTTTACTGATGGCAGCTTTTGGGCAAGCCTTGACACACCAGGGATCATCACACTGCATACAGGTCACCGTGATAAACTTGGCTTCATCAAGAAAAACCTCGTTAAAAATCCGCGAACGGCTGGGCATAAATTCTCCCGTATGCTTGAAAGAACACGCCATCTCACAGGTTTTGCAACCGATGCACTTTGACGGTTCGATACGAATCAGTTTTTGCATAAGTACCTCCTTGGGGCAGTTGGTTATAGTATTAAATCGGAGCGGAGAACCCACGCTGAGGTGTTGATATGGCAGATCAGCAGGAATCCCCCAAGAATAAACATGAGAGAAAAATTATAACACCTTTTGATTTTTCAACAAGAAAAACTATGCTAAACTCCAGATAATTTTTAAATTCTCTATTTAAAGAGGTCTGCTCTGATGTTTTTAGCTGATAATTTTGGCCGAAAAATTAACTATTTACGCTTATCTATTACCGACCGCTGTAACATGCGTTGTGTTTACTGCATGCCGGCAGATGGGATCAATAAACTAGGTCATGCTGAAATTTTAAACTATGAACAGTTTCTGTTGATTGCCGAAGCGGCGGTTTCTCTGGGAATCGAAAAGATTCGGGTGACCGGGGGCGAACCGCTGGTTCGAACCGGGGTGCTTGGATTTCTGGAACGATTAGCAAAGATCTCCGGATTGAAGCAGCTGGTCTTAACCACCAATGGTGTCCTGCTGCCAGAGATGGCACAAGCCCTCAAAGATGCCGGGGTGCAACGTCTCAATATCAGCCTGGATTCTTTACAACCAGAGATGTTTGCCCGCCTGACCCGCCGCAACCTCCTCCCTGAGGTTTTATCGGGAATCGCTGCGGCCGAAAAAGTGGGGCTCCCGTATAAAATTAATATGGTGGTGATGCGCGGATTGAACGACAATGAACTGCTCGATTTTGCTCGATTGACTCAGGGACACAACTGCACCGTCCGGTTCATCGAATATATGCCTACCATGAAAGATGAAGACTGGCGTTCGCTGGTTGTTTCCAGTCAGGAAGTTCTCCAACGGCTACATGATCATTACACCCTCCACCCGGTTGATCGTGGCGCCATGGCCGGCCCGGCAGAAGAGTTCGCCATCGCCGGAGCCCAAGGACAGATCGGTGTCATCGCCCCCCTTTCTGGACATTTCTGTCAGGATTGCAACAGGATCCGCATTACCTCATCAGGAGCAGTAAGAACCTGTCTCTTCTCTGACCATGAATTCGATTTAAAGCCGCTACTAATAGCTGGAAATATTGATAATATTGCCAGTGAATTGCAGCGCCAGGTCAATGACAAGCCGGCCTGTCATACGATAAATACCAACGCATCCGGCTATTCTCCTTTTTCCATGGCACAAATTGGGGGATAGTGGCTCGCAATCACCAGAGAGAACCATTCTGGGATTCCCTCCTTCGCCCAAGATAACCTTCTCAAGGAACAAAAATAATGGATATTTCAAAAACAATTGCCACCATGAAACATGACCCTGCTTTTGCCGAAAATGTCGGGATGGTACTGATACATAATGGCACAGTGCGGGGCTGGTCCCGGGGAGATCACTCCCCGGTCAGCCAGATCAAAGTGGTGGCAGATCAAGCTAAAATTGATCAAATCTGCAGTGAAGTTGAAGCTATGGAGGGGATTTTCAAGATTGTTATCGAAGCACATTCAGGATTGATGAAGCCGGGCGATGATCTCCTGTTTCTGGTTGTTGCGGGAGATATCCGGGAAAATGTTAAACCAGCATTAGCACTACTGCTGGACCGAATCAAAGCTGAAGCTATCAGCAAACAAGAATTCTCTACGGAAACTGGAACCCATGATTAAGAGCTTTATCGAAGCCCGCAACACAATTCTGAATTACGCCTCCCCCTTGAAATCTGAGGCTATCAAGCTTGATCAGTTGGTCGGGCGAGTTCTAGGTGAAGATATCTGCGCTCCAATTGAACTCCCCCGTTGGGATAATTCGGAGATGGATGGTTTTGCAGTTCGTGCTGTCGATTGTCAACCACTGGCACAACTTAAGGTGACAGGTTATATCCCCGCCGGAGCAACTGCCGATGGGGTGACAGTGGAACCGGGGACAGCGGTACGAATCATGACGGGGGCTCCCGTTCCGACCGGTTGTGATGCAATTATACCGATAGAAAATACCGATGGCGGGTTGGTAACGGTTACCCCTCATCAAGCAGTTCGGCGTGGTGATTTTATCCGTTTCCGTGGCAGCGACATTGCTGTGGGAGAAAAACTCCTCACCGCGGGAAGCATACTGCGTCCAGCCGATATTAATTTACTGGCGGCATTTTCTTTGACAAGTACGCAGGTTGTCCGGCGACCGGTTGTCGCAATTCTCTCAACCGGAGACGAATTGGTTCCCCCGGGAGAACCCATTGGCGCGGGTAAAATTGTCGACAGCAACGCCTATTCACTTGCTGCCGCTGTCAGCGAGATTGGTGCAATCCCGCAGATTTTGGGAATTGCCCAGGATAATCGTGAAAGTCTTGCTGAAAAGATCGCGACTGGCCTGAACGCTGATGTCTTTATAACTTCAGCAGGAGTTTCGGCTGGTGACCGTGATCTGGTGCGTGAAATTCTGGAACAGTCGGGGGTACGTCAACTCTTTTGGAAAGTTGCGATCAAACCGGGGGGTCCGACAGCTTTTGGCCTTCACGGTGACAAACCGGTTTTTTCGGTCCCGGGAAATCCAGTTTCAAGTATGATCGCCTTTGAAGAGCTAATTCGCCCGGTATTATTAAAAATGCTGGGGCACTCTAAAGTTTTACGCCCGGTGATTAAAGCTGTAGCAAAAACGGCACTGCATAATGAGACAACCAAAACCCGTTTCTTACGCGTTGTAGTAGCTAAAACCACAGCAGGTTTCAGTGTTGAGAGTGCCGGTGATCAAAATACCGGGATTCTCAGCACCATGATCAAAGCCAATGGAATTGCAATTCTACCCCCTGAGAAAAAAGAGATTTCTGCCGGTGAGAAGATTGATATCCAACTGTTAAGTGAGATTGACTGATGAGTACTGCAAAACCAGTCAATGCGGTCTCCTTTGTTGCAAAATCGGGAACCGGGAAAACGACCTTATTGGAAAAACTGATTATTGAGTTACGTTCCCGGGGCTATCGAGTTGGGGCATTCAAAGCCATTTCCCACCTGTTTGAGATTGACCAGTCCGGGAAGGATAGCTACCGGATGGCAGCTGCCGGTGCCGAAGCAACTCTAATCTGTTCGGCAGAAAAACTGGCATTTGTCAGCACTCATTCAGAGAAACCGCAGATCAATGATCTTCTCATCCAGTATTTTCAAGATGTTGATATCGTTCTGGTCGAAGGGTATAAACGTGGACCGCTACCCAAAATAGAGCTCGCACGCCAGGAGCAACAGGAACAACTTCTCTGCTGTTCCAACGGCTACGATCCAAGCTACATCGCCGTTGCCAGTGATACCCAACTTGATCTGGATATTCCGGTTTTGGACCTGAATGATCCAGTCGTTGTTTGTGATTTCCTCATCGATTTTTTCCATATATAGACTCCTGCCCACCGTTTCCCCGGGAAGTTGATAAATTCAGTGGGAAATAATTGACAGCTTCCGACATAAGTGTAAAATTCCACATACTGAGCTACAAAATATTCCAATGGAGATGAATATGTCAGACGAAGCGACCTTTTTTCTACCTGTCAAAGACTACTGCCGGCGTAATCTGATCACCTGCAATATCAAAGATACAGTAAAAGTTGCTGCTGAAATTATGCGGGAGAAAGGGATCTCCAGTTTGATCGCTTGTGATGATGATCAACAACCGATTGGAATTATGACCGATCGTGACTTGCGTAACAAAGTAGTCGCTGGCGGACTGGATCCGTTACAGACCAGGGTAGACGAGGTGATGGCAGCACCGGTTATTTCGGTTCATGAGGATGATAGTCTGTTTGAGGTTCTCTACCAGATGTCCCGTAATCGGATTCACCGGGTTGGAGTCATTGACTCTAACTACACCCTGGTGGGCTTAATCAATGAGTCCGATATTATCCGCTTGCAGAATCGCTCCCCGCAACGGTTGCTACAGGCCGTTGATGAAGCGGAATCGATAGAGGCGTTGAAGAAAATCCATCAGGAAAGTGAACAGCTGGTTATTTTCCTCAGCCGCAATGGAGTACGAACCAAAGAACTGGTGCAGATGATCTCCCTGATAAATGATCAGATTTCTGCCCAGTTAATTGGGCTATTGAAGCAGGGTCGATTCAAGAACATGGGCAAAAAAAGTGCGTTCATGGTTCTTGGAAGTGAGGGGCGACGGGAACAAACCCTGAAAACTGATCAGGACAATGCAATGATCATTGCAGACGATGCCAGCCCTGATGAAATTGCCGACATAGAGGCATTTTCTCAAATTCTTATTGATGCGCTGATCGAAATCGGGGTCCCGGAATGTCCCGGGGGGATCATGGCAAGAAATGAATTCTGGCGACGCAGCCTTACCGATTGGAAAAGTGCCATTAACCATTGGGTCAGAACACCCAGCAACCAGAACATTCTCAACTTCAGTATGTTTTCCGATATGCGGGTTCTCTGTGGTGATACCTCCCTGGAAAATGAGCTGAGAGATTATGTTGTGCAGGTCGCTGCAGAAAATACGATATTTCTGGCTAAAATGGCGCAAAATGTCTGCCGTTTTTCACCGCCACTGGGTTTCTTTGGCCAGATTAAAACTGAGTCTTCAGGGACTCATCTCGGCTCCCTTGACCTTAAAAAAGCGGGTATTTTTATCTTGACCGAAGGGATCAAAATCCTCGCCTTGAGTGTCGGGGTCCTCGGCGGAAGTACCTACGACCGTCTGGCGATTCTTGAAAAGAAAGAGGTTCTCAGCAAAGAACAAGCTAACGATATTGAAGCCAGCTTCAATCTGTTGACCTTCCTCCGACTACGTGGGCAGGTCGAATCTGCTGCTGCCGGAAGAGAAATAACAAATTATATCTCGCCCGGATCTCTGGACCGAGTTGAAAAGGGTCGCTTGAAATTAGCTCTGGAAGTGGTGAAATCCTTTCAGGGGACAATCAGTCAACACTTTCAATTGAATATGTTGAAAACATAAAGTTTCATGAAAGAGCCCGCCTCTTCCCCCTTTAAAATCCACAATGTACGGATGTTTATCCTTTTCCGGGTATTGTTCAATGCCCGGTTCTACTATCCAGTTTTTTCCATCCTGTTTCTTGATTTTGGTCTGACCCTGGCACAATTTGCCATCCTCAATGCAGTCTGGGCCGGAACAATTGTCCTTTGCGAAGTGCCATCCGGAGCCCTGGCAGATACAATTGGACGGCGGAACCTGCTGGTCTTTGCCGGCTTTCTTATGGTTGTGGAAATTGCTATCTGGGCTTTTGTCCCCCGCTCCAATTTGACACTGTTATTCTGGGTTTTCGTCCTCAACCGGATCTTGAGCGGGATGGCAGAAGCAGCTGCCAGCGGTGCCGATGAAGCGCTTGCCTATGACAGTTTGCAACAAGAAGGGGATATCAATGATTGGGGACGGGTTCTCGAGCGACAGGTACAGGTTCAATCAATCGGATTTTTCATCGCCATGACCCTGGGTGGGGTCATCTATGATCCACAGTTGATGCAGAAAGGGGCTAATCTGCTGGGACTGGGAATGACAATATCCCGGGAAGAAACCCTCCGTTTGCCGATTTACTTCACCTTAATCTCCGCAGTTTTGGTGCTGTTAACAACCTTACAGATGCGAGAGGTGACCGGCCAGGAGACGAAGCTAAAGAATCAGAGTCGCAAAGCAATCAATGAATCATTTCGGCTGGTCTGGGAAGCAGGGCGGTGGATCTTCCGCACCCCTTTTGTCCTGGGTTTAATGTTGTTCGGGCTCCTTTATGACAGCGTTGTACGGATGATTATAACCATGGCCAGTCAATATTATCGCATTATTGAAGTTCCTGAGGCACTGTTTGGCGTTCTTGGCTCAGTGTTAGCTCTATTTGGGTTTTTTATCCCCGGAATAGCGCGTCGATTATGTGAGAAGCGCTCAGCTCTCTTCAACCTGCTGTTTACCGCAGGGTTGATTCTGGCAGGATTAATTGGGATGTCTCTGGTCTGGCCCAGAATTGGAGTCCTGCCGGCATTGCTGTTATTCAGTACCCTTTACTTTCTCGGGTTCTTTCTCAGTTATTATCTGAATCGGGCCAGCAGCTCTGAACAACGGGCAACAGTGCTCAGTTTCAAAGGGCTGTTTCTGAACCTGGGCTATGGTGGAATCGGGATTCTTTACGCGCTGCTCTTGGCCCACTTGCGCGAGAAAATCAGTGTTGAGCAACTTGACCTGGCCGGGGAGAGCCTCAAGAATATGGTCTTTATTGATTCCCTCCCCTGGTTCATCTGGTATTTTACGACTTGCTTGGTGATTCTGTCCCTCTATTTT
>CAZGKZ010000052.1:4568-6635 GCA_964526315.1 uncultured Geobacteraceae bacterium | reverse complement strand
CGCCGCTCTTCGCCACCACCGAGGTAAAACTGCTTAATATCTTCATTATTGAGCAGCTCATCACGGGTTCCATCGAGGACAATTTTGCCCGATTCCATAACGTAGCCATAGGTGGCATGCTGCAAAGCGATATTGGCATTCTGTTCAACCAACAGCATGGTGATCCCCTGCTCCCGATTGATAGTCTTGATAATGTGAAAGACCTCCTTAACCAACAGGGGGGAGAGCCCCATGGAGGGTTCGTCGAGAAGCATCACCTTGGGTCTCGCCATCATCGCCCGACCGATAGCGAGCATCTGTTGCTCCCCACCGGACAGGTAGCCAGCTAGACCGGGACGCTCCTTGAGACGCGGGAAATAATGATAGACTTTCTCAATATCGCTGTTAACCTCACGGTCTTTACGGGTATAAGCACCGAGGCGCAGATTCTCACGGATCGTCATGTCACCAATAATCCGCCGCCCCTCCATCACCTGAAAGATCCCCTGGCGGACAATCTGCTCAGGAGCACTGTTGGCAATATCCTCACCCATATACTGGATACTACCGCGAGTCACCTTGCCGTCCTCAGTCCCCAGCAATCCTGAAATTGCCTTGAGGGTCGTCGACTTGCCAGCACCGTTAGGACCGAGCAGGGTAACAATCTCCCCCTTCGGCACCTCAAGACTGACACCTCGAAGAACCAGGATCACCTCATCGTAAACCACCTCGATGTTGTTGAGGATCAGTAGCGGTTCTGCAACCCCGCTTTTTGCAACAACGTCACTCACGTGTATCTCCGGTTAATCTTTCCTAAGTGTGGCGGTGCCTTAACACCGCCCCTATAAAAAAGTTGCTTATTACGCATCAAAATGCATCGAAAACAAGGCGGAGCCCCCCACAGACCCGAGGTGTAGCGGTAGCTACATCGAGGGTCGAGGAGGTCGACAACGCCGTTAGCGATGTATTTTCATGCGTATATTACCACCCCAGCCATTCGGCACGGCGCGGAACCTCTACAGTTGCCTGCTTATCCATCTTGAAATTACCCTTGTTGTACTCGCTCTTGTAGACCGAGACCAGCGTTGTGCCCCGGTGGTCCTCACCTGTCCAGGTTGAGGGGAGGCAGATACCTTCTAGCCCTACGGGGACATAACTACGCATGGTTTCCAGCGCATGCTTGATGCCAGTACCATTGAGCTCACCTTTTTTGTCGGCCATTTTCATTGCATCAACCATAAACATCGTCGAACAAACACCACGAACATAGTGCAAGCCACGGTACTGGTCATCACTCTTGGCCGAAGTTGCAGAAATTGCCTTCATCATAGCGTTGTCACTGGCACCTGCTTTCCACGGGGTACCACCAACGACCCAGGCAACACCGTCACCCGACTCTTGGGTCGCCTTGATTCCATTTTCGTCCCAACCCCAGATATTGGCAAGAAACTGAGTCGTGACCCCGACGGTATCACACGACTTGACCAGCGAGATATTTGAACCGGAAGTGTTACCGAGATAAGCATAGTCAGCGGCTGAATCCTTCAGCGAAAGGCACTGAGCCTTGGCATCCGCCGGTTTCATCGAATAGACAATTGAAGGGAGGATTTCGAAGCCGAGCTCCTCTGCGTAAGCACGACAGGCGGCTTTAGGTGCATTCGGGTAGGGGTGATTATCCCCCATGTGAGCAAATTTCGGCTGTCCATTGCTCCCCTTTGCCTTCCAGTCATCCATTGCCCATTGGACCAAACCACGACAACCATCCGAGTAGGAAGGACCATAGAAGAAGTTGTACGGCGCTTTGCCTTTGGTGTGTGACGATTTGCCGGTCGGATCGGTCAGATGACCGGAGTAGGACGCCGAGATATAGGTGACTTTGTCACGGGCGATAAACTTGACCAATGCCTCGGTATCGGCGGTTCCCCAGCCTTGGATAACGACCGGTTTGAGTCCTGATTTCCATTTTTTGTAGGTTGCAACAGCTCGGTCAGCTTTGTAGGAGTAGTCAACAGTTTCAAACTTGATCTGCTTGCCGTTGATCCCGCCATTCGCGTTGACGTAGTTGAGCGCATCGATGACCCCTGGACC
>CAZGKZ010000052.1:0-4468 GCA_964526315.1 uncultured Geobacteraceae bacterium | reverse complement strand
TCAGTACGAAAACGGATAGAGCTTCCAGTAGGCTTTAATCCGCTTCCAACGGTGCGCCAACCCCTCCGGTTCAAAAATCAGAAATAGAATAATCGCCAGGCCAATAGCCATCTCCTTGATGTAGGCGAGAGACTGTATCAGCTCAGGCATCGCACCACTGAACAGATGCACGCTCCACTCCATCACCTCGGGGAGTAACACCATGAAGATGGTACCAAGGAGGGTGCCATAAATTGATCCGAGTCCACCGATGATGATGATTGCCAAAAATTGGATCGAGAGGATGATCGTAAAACCCTCAACGGAAACAAATCCAAGGTAGTGCCCGAACAGGGCGCCGCCAATACCTGCGTAAAGTGCCGAGAGACCAAACGACATCACCCGATACCAGGTAAGATTGATCCCCATGATCTCAGCCGAGAGATAATGATCGCGAACCGCAACGAGTGCTCGTCCGTCCCGCGAGCGAACCAGGTTCGAGGTGAAGGTAAACATCAACACCACATAAAACAGCACGACATAGAAATACGACTGATCAGTATCAAAGGTATAGCCGAAGATGGTCAGGTATTCCGCCATGGCACCGGAAGAACCACCGGTAAACCAGTTGGCACGGGCAAAGAAGTCCTCAATAATAAATTGTGAAGCGAGGGTTGCAATCGCCAGATAGAGACCTTTGATGCGACCTGCCGGGATACCGACCAGAATACCGAGCAGCATCGCCATGATTCCGGCGAGTGGGATAGCAAAGAACACCGGCACTCCAAGGGAATTGTTCAGCCAGGCCGAGGCAAAAGCACCGAAACCGAAGAAGGCCGAGTGACCGAGAGATATCTGTCCGGTGAAACCAACCACCAGGTTGAGTCCAAGTGCTGCAATACCATAGTAGCCAATCTGGATCAGCAGATTGAGCATGTAAGGGCTACCGAATAGTGGAACAAGGAGCAAAAGACCGATCAGGGCAATCACCAGGTAACGTGTCACCGGCGTTGCAAAGATCGTCATATCTGAGGCGTAAGTGGTACGGAAATCACCGCACGGACGCATGGAACTGCCGAGAGACATAAAGCGTATTAAATCCTTTCGATATCCTTGGTGCCAAACAGCCCATACGGCTTGATCATCAGGATGATCACTAATGCATAAAACGGTGCGATCACGTAGAGGTTACCGATATGCAACCATTGGCTGTCGGCAAACTCGGCCACATTTTCCAGAACCCCGATGATCAGCCCTCCGACCACCGCACCGACAATCGAATCAAGGCCACCAAGAATGACCACCGGAAAGACCTTGATACCGAAAAACGAGAGTGCTGAGGAGACCCCGTTGACCATGCCGATGACGATCCCGGCCAACGCCGAAACCACAGCTGAGATAGCCCACGAGGCGGCAAACACTGACTTGACCGAGATCCCAAGGCTCTGGGCAACCTGCTGGTCAAAAGCAGTGGCACGCATCGCCAGACCGGTCTTGGAGTATTTGAAAAAGTAGTAGAACGCAATCATGATAAATACTGAGACAACCATGCTCAGAATGTAGGCCGACTGCACCTGCATTCCCAGCACATTGACGCTCTCGGTTTCAAATACCTGCGGGTAGGATTTTGTTTCATGACCGAACAACAGCCCCATCAGCGATTGAAAGAACATCGACAAACCGACGGTGACCATGATCACTGAAATGATCGGTTCACCGATCATCGGGCGCAATACGATCACCTGCAGAGCAATACCAAAGACAACCATAAAAGCGAGAGTCAGCGGAAAACCGAACCAGAATGGCAGTTCAAACTTCACCAACAGCCACCAGCAAGTCCAGGCACCGATCAGAAGGAATTCCCCCTGGGCGAAATTGACCACCCGGGTCGATTTGTAGATCAGGACAAAACACATCGCCACCACGCCGTAGAGGGTACCAACGATCACGCCGTTGACCACCAGTTGCATTAATAATTCAGTATTCATTCAGGCCACGTCCTTATCTTTTTTACTGACCAGCTCAACCACCCGTAGCGAAGTTTTAACCCGCGAGGTGTTTCCATCCTGAAAGGTGATCGTAGTATCCACCGGAATCGAAATATTATCGCCGTAAAGACCGGAGATAATATCACTGTAAACTTCGCGGATCACCCCGCGACGGACCTTGCGGGTTCGGGTCAGCTCACCGTCATCGGCGTCAAGCTGTTTATAGAGCAGGAGAAATTTCTGAATACGGTGAACCTCGGGGAGAGTGGCATTGACCGCTTCAACTTCGCGCTGGACCCGCTCGTAGACGTCATCCTGAGCCGAAAGGTTGATATAGTTAGTGAAAGAAATATTGCGTTTCTCAGCCCACTTGGCGACCATATCGAAACGGATACAGATCATCGCAGTCAGAAATGGGCGCTGGTGGCCAAGCACCACCACCTCGGCAATAAAAGGGGAAAATTTGAGTTTATTCTCAATAAACTGCGGCGAAAAACGGGCTCCACACTCGGTCACAGCAATATCGCTGATCCGATCAATCACCACCAGGTGACCGTTCTCTTTCTTGAAGTAGCCGGCGTCGCCGGTACTCATCCAACCTTCAGCATCAACCGATTCGCGAGTCGCCTCTTCATTCTTGTAGTAGCCGCTGAACATCCCCGGGTTACGTGCGATAATCTCACCGACTCCATTTTCATCGGGGTTGTCGATACGGATATCGCTCCCCTTAAAAGGGACCCCGACACTATCGTAGTCGACATCGTCGGCGGCATGAATGGTATAGGCTCCTGCCAGTTCTGTCTGGCCGTAGATCTGGCGGAGTGGCACCCCCATGGAGAGGAAAAATTTGAAGGTATCTGGACCAAGTGCCGCCCCCCCGGTAGCTGCAGAACGGAGGTTACTGAAGCCAAGCCGGTCTTTGAGTGGCTTAAAAATCAGCCAGTAGGCAAGCTTTGACGGTTTTCCAGTCTGCTTGAAACTGGTAATTGCGCGACGGATGCAGTACTGATAGATCCAGCGCTTAAACGGGGAAGCATCCATCATCCGCGCCTGAACATCAGCAGCCAGCGACTCCCAGGCCCGCGGTGCAAGCAGCACAAAATGGGGACCTATCTCGCGCAGGTCTTCCATCAAGGTCTCCGGCTCTTCGACGAAGTTGACCACCAGACGCACCATCAGCGCCTGGCATACAGCGTAGACCTGCTCCATGACCCACGGTAGCGGAAGAACCGAAACATAATTATCGCCCGGGGCACGCGGGTCGGCCTGCAGGTAGTCCTCACAGTGACGCAGCAACGCTCCGGCCTGTAACATCGCCAGTTTCGGCTTGCTGGTAGTCCCTGATGTGGGACACAGAATAGCCGTATCAGCGCCGCTGCCGGATGCGATCATCTGGCTGTAGGCATCGGGATTTACGCTGTGGTGGGCAGCACCTCTCTTCAGCAACTCTTCAAGGCTTATCAGGCGCGGGTCGTCGTATTTACGCATGCCACGCGGATCACAGTAGACAATATACTCAATACCTGGACACAGCTCGGTAATCTCAAGCACCTTATCAACCTGCTCCTCATCTTCAGCGAGGATCAGCCGCGCTCCGGCATAGTTGATCAGGTAGGCCACTTCCTCGTTGAGAGAATCCTGATAAATACCGAAGATCATCCCACCAACAGCGTGCACAGCAATCTCTCCGGCAACCCACTGGGGACGATTGTCACCGATCAGGCCGGCAGCATCACCTTTCACAAACCCGAGATCTTTGAGTCCAAGTGCAATATTGCGTACCAGTTCCTGGTAATCGCCCCAGGTTAATTCCTCCCAGATGCCGAAAGCCTTCTCACGCAGGGCAATCTCGTTCGGCCAGTGTTCAGCGTTGTAGGCGAGAAGTTTGGGGAAAGTATCGTAAATCGAAATATCAGGATGGGCGCACTTCATTATGCTGCCCCTTCGGTGGCGGATATCTCTTCAGCGAGGGCATCGTCCTCTTCGCCAAGGTAGGCTTTCTTGACCAACGGGTTTGCCATAATTTCATCGGGCTCTCCTGCGGCGATCCGCTTGCCAAAATCGAGCACCATGACGCGATGGGAGAGATCCATGACCACCCCCATATCGTGCTCGATCATCACCACCGTCATCCCCCACTCCTCATTGAGATCGATAATGTAACGGGCCATGTCCTCTTTTTCTTCCTGATTCATTCCGGCCATCGGCTCGTCGAGCAGGATCAGATCCGGCTTAAGTGCGACAGCGCGGGCCAGTTCGACCCGTTTGCGCAAACCATAAGAGAGGGTGCCGGCCTGGGCTTTGCGAATATGGGTAATCTCAAGAAAGTCGATAATATCCTCGACCTGGCGACGGTGTTCCAGCTCTTCCCGGCGTGCGCCGGTAAACCAATACAAACCCCCAGTCAGAAAATTGTTTTTCAGCAGGTGATGACGGCCAACCATAATGTTGTCAAGCACCGACATGTGACTGAACAGAGCCAGATTCTGGAAGGTGCGGCC
>CAZGKZ010000051.1:0-6636 GCA_964526315.1 uncultured Geobacteraceae bacterium | reverse complement strand
AAACAGCGCTACGATGAACTTCCAAAGCTGATCAAGGTCTGCGAAGGCTATATGCAGCATGAGCAGAAGACCCTTGAGGCTGTCGTCAAAGCCCGTTCCATGGTCAATTCAGCGCAGACCGATGACCAGAAGCTACAAGCACAAAGTGCCCTGAGCGATACATTGAAATCACTGTTCATGGTCGTTGAGCGCTATCCAGATCTCAAGGCTGATGCCGGGTTCAGACAATTGAGCAACCGAATTTCGGAGATTGAAGATCAGATTGCCGATCGCCGCGAGCTCTATAACGCCTCGGTGACGATTTACAACACCCGTCTTGACCAATTTCCCGATGTTCTTGTTGCCCGGATGTTCAATTTCCCGGTACGTTCCCTGTGGCAGATTGCTCCCGCTGAACGGCAGGATGTTGAAGTGAATTTCCAGCACAGCTGATTTGGGTAATTCGGGGAAAAGTTCCAGGCGCGTATCTCCCCAACATTTTTTTCACCAACAGGCTAAATTTTCCACGATCAACAGTCGATAAGCTGTGGCTATGGTCATGGTAAAGACCATAGTGAGACTGCTCGCTCCATGGATGGAACGAAACTCAAGGATACGATATTCATGGCGCTTAACTATTATCGATTGCTCGGTGTCCCACCAGATTCTGGGCAGAAGAAAATTAAATCGGCCTACCGCAGCCTGGCTAAAAGGTTTCACCCCGATAGAAATAAGGGTTCTGAAACCGCCGCAGAACTGTTCCGTCAAGTCAATCACGCCTACCTGATTCTCTCAGATCCCAAGCGGCGGAAGCTCTACGATGAGAAGCTGCTTCAGCAGGAAAACCAGCAGCCGGGTAAAACATCTGTCAAAAATGGAAAAGTAGCAGCGGATCCACAAAAGAAATTTAATCATTTTGTCAAATCACTGCTTGATGCCATGTTTGGTCCAGCAGAGCCTCTGGCGCAGCATCATCAACCACAGCAGCCGACTACCCGCGCATCACGACCTGAGAAACCGGCATTCAACTTTCACTACAATCTAGCGGTGGAGAAAAACACGACCCCCTATGTTCGCGGTAAGGACGGAGTATTCCGAAAAGCACCTGGTCAACAATCTCACCGGAGAAGATAACAACCTTTGCAGCCATCCACTTAAGATCCCCATCCGAAGTCAGTTGAAATCACTATTTACCCAATGTTCAAGCTCCAATAATAAAAAACTCTATTTGATATTTCTCCTTGACTGCGAGTATCATTCAACTATGCTCACACTTGAAAAAAGGGGAACCAGATGACAGAAGAGATTGACCAGATGAAGTTCTGCGAACTACGCGCCAAAGGGCTTATGGAAGAGATCGACAGACGTTCGAAGAACCCAACGGTTGTGTGTGGAAAATGTGGAGGTAAAGCCGATTTACCCGAACATTTACACAATCCTCGACCATTAGTAAAAAAGAAACTGGATAACTTTTGGGGTTAGAACTCAGATGGAACAATAAATAAATGGCTTTATGGTTTAGTAAAAAAAAGATTGCACTCGCCTTGGGTGGTGGGGCAGCACGTGGTCTCGCCCACATCGGGGTTCTACAAGCCTTCGAAGAATCTGGGATCCCGATTGATATGATTGCCGGAACCAGCATGGGAGCAATCATTGGAACCATGTATGCGGCCAACCCCGATATAGCACTTTTAAATGAGCGGATACTTGAATACCTGCAGAGTGATATTTTCAAAAAATCCCGCCTCGATCTGATTGTAGAGCACAAAGAAAATATTGAGGGAGAAGGTCTTTTCTATCGTTTTTCATATCTGGCACGAAAAAAACTCTTCTTCACTCTGGCAATGTCAAAACTTTCATTTGTTTCCCCACAAACCAGAGACAATAGCCTGGAATTTTTGCTCCCCGATATTGATCTTGAAGAGACCCGGATTCCAGTTGCGACAGTTGCCCTTGACTTGATCAGTGGCAGGGAGGTTGTTCTCAAGGAGGGATCACTGATTAAAGCAGTAGCGGCCACCACCGCCCTGCCGGGGATTCTTCCACCGGTTGAATATAATGGGATGGAATTGGTCGACGGTGGTTGGATTGGCGCAATCCCGGTCGGACCGGCAAGGGAGATGGGAGCCGATATTGTTATTGCGATCGATGCAGCTTGCCATCTGAATAAGATGGAGCCCCTTGGTAGTGGGTTGGATGTTGTTTTTAGAGCAGATGAAGCTGCTAGATATCAGCTCTCGCAACTGCAATTAAAACAAGCCGACCTGGTTATCTGCCCACCCACGACTCACAATCACTGGGCAGATTTCAGCGATGCGGAAGAAATTATCAATAAAGGACGTTACGCGACTTTAGAAAAAATGACCGTTATCAAAAAACTACTAAAATGATAAAAAAACAAAACATCTGGTTAACTTTAAAGAAATCAACACCTGAGGAGTTTATAAATGATTAATGCCAATGATCTACGCCGGGGGATGGTATTTCAGCTCGATTCTGCCCCCTGTGTTGTCATCGATATCAGCTTTCAATCACCAACGGCCCGGGGTGGGAACACTCTGGTCAAAACAAAATATCGTAACCTGCTGACCGGGCAGGTGCTTAACAATGCTTTCAAATCCGGAGATCGCCTCGATGAAGCGGATTTTGTCCGCCGCAAGGGTCAGTTTCTTTACGCATCCGGAGATCAGGGAGTGTTCATGGATCAAGAGAACTATGAACAGTATGAAATCACCGGTGAACTTTATGATGAGATAAAAGGCTATCTGCTGGAAGGTGGCGAGGTGATGCTGGGAATATTTAACGACCTGGTTGTTACCCTTGAAGTTCCACAGGTGGTTGAATTGGCTGTCACTGAAACTGCTCCAGCGATCAAAAATGCCACCGCCACAGCACAGACCAAAGAGGCAATCCTGGAAACGGGAATTGCTGTTCAGGTTCCTGGGTATCTGGAATCGGGAGAAAAGATCAAAGTTGACACGCGGGAATGCCGATTCGTTTCCCGTGCTTAAACAGATGATGTAACTATTTTTTCACAATATTTTTTGGATTCAATTGACCAATGCTCAACATTGAACAAATAAAAACCCGGCTTGCGGATCTCCAACTTCCGGCACTTGAACAGGATTTTGAGCGGCATGCCGCCGTTGCCATGTTATTACGGTGCAATGGTAAAGAGACGGAAGTGCTACTCATCCAGCGGGCAGAACATGAGAAAGATCCATGGTCAGGAGATTTAGGTTTCCCCGGTGGACAAATTGAGCCATCTGACCCCAGTCCCCGTGCAGCGGCAGAACGGGAAACCCGGGAAGAGATTGGCTGTGTCCTGAGTGAGGAAAACTATCTTGGGAAAAGTGATGATCTTGCGGGAGCCTACCTTTCAGTTCATATCTGTTGTTTTGTCTATCATGTCAATATGGATGTACAATTTAAACTTAACGGCGAAGTTGTCAACGTCTTCTGGGTTCCAATCAAGACCTTACTGGAACCACAGCGCAACCAACAACTCACCTTTTTCTATCGCGGTCAGAATCGCCAACATCCGGGAATCGTCCTTGATGAATGGAGCAATCGCCCCCTCTGGGGAATTACCTACCGCCTGCTGAACAATTTTTTAAACCTGTTTGATATCTCTTTCACCTATCCAGAGCGACGCTAGGAGATAACACGGGAGAAAAGAGACAAGAGGAAGCAACATTCACTGTGGAGAAAAAAATGAAAAGAACAACCCGCCTGATCAACGCTCCAGCACTTTCTCAAGATGAGGAGCAAACCTCACTGAAGACTATAAATCCACCAATATTCCGAGGATCGACAGTCTTATTTGACAGTTTTGCAGACCTGACCCTGGCAAATGCGGGTGAATATGAGGGAATCAGCTACGGAACAGATCGATTACCAACACAGAGACTATTTGAAAAAGCGGTCAGAGAATTGGAAGGGGGAGCATTAACCCGCACATTTCCATCTGGAATCAGTGCCATTATCAATACCTTTCTGGCATTTACCAAAAGTGGTGATCACATTTTACTCTGCGATAATGCCTATGGTCCAACAACCCGCTTTTGCAATGAAGTGCTGCAAAAATACCAGATTGAAATAACCACGATCCCCTCCTCTGCAGGGAAAGAGATAGAGTGTTTCATTCAGGACAACACAAAGCTGATTTTTCTTGAGTCACCGGGATCCAACACGTTTGAAATCCAGGATATCCCGGCGATCACTTCCCTGGCAAAAGCACGGGACATTATCACCGTGTTGGATAATACCTGGGCAACTCCCCTCTACCTGAATCCTTTTTCCCTGGGGGTTGATGTTTCAATTCAATCGGTCACTAAATATCTCTCCGGTCATTCTGATCTGCTGATGGGGACTGTCACGGTCAATGAAAAATATGCTGAGACATTTAAACAATTTTACCGGGTCACAGAGACATATACCCCGGAGGAGGATTGCTATACCGCTCTGCGTGGGCTGCGAACCCTGCCATTACGGTTGAAACAACATGAACAATCGGCTCTTGAAATAGCTCACTGGCTGGAAACTTTGGTCGACATTGAGAAAGTACTCCATCCGGCACTGCCGAGCCATCCGGAACATCACCTCTGGAAGAGAGATTTTACCGGTTCTTCGGGTCTATTTGCTTTTATTTTTAAGCAGGAATATCCACAGGATAAACTTGCAGAATTTGTTGATTCACTACAGTTATTTGGAATTGGCTATAGCTGGGGAGGCTTTAAAAGCTTAATTACTGCCGGAAAATATAACCGGTCTCAAGAATCTAAGTATGCAGGTAAAACAATAGTCAGATTAAATATTGGTCTTGAAGATCCTGCTGATTTACTTAACGACCTCAAGACAGGCTTTGAATTATTGCATAAATAATATAATCAAAGGGAGACGATGAGCGGCTCAATCCAAACTATACCACTGCTTAATCTTGCTTTTGCATTTATTCCAGTCATTGTCGTTATTATCATTATCGGCAGGTGGCAGTTGGGCTATAAAAGTTCCCTCTATGCTGTCTGTCGGATGCTCATACAATTATTGCTCATCGGTTATTTTCTCACCTATATTTTCAAGACTGAAAGTGCTCTGCTGGTTGTCGCGGTCCTTACTGTGATGCTCTTTTCTGCCAGCTGGATTGCCCTGAGAACGGTATCGATTCCGCGAAAAATCCTTTATGGCAAATCATTTCTCGCTATTCTTCTGGGTGGAGGATTTATTCTGATCCTCATGTCTCAGGCGGTTCTCAACTTGACCCCATGGTATCTACCAAGCTACACCATCCCCCTTGCGGGAATGATTTTTGCCAATTCGATGAACAGCATCAGCTTGGCAGGAGAAAGAATTGAAGCAGAAATGGGCAGAGATATCCCGTATGAAAAAGCCCGCAGCATTGCCCTTAAAGCCTCTCTTATTCCAATTACCAATTCACTATTGGCCGTCGGCCTGGTTTCCCTCCCCGGGATGATGACCGGGCAGATCCTTTCCGGAGTTTCACCGCTGATTGCTGTCAGATATCAGATCATGGTAATGTGTATGATCTTTGGTTCAGCGGGGCTCTCGGCGGCGATTTTTCTCACCTTGATCAAAAATAATCTGACAGAGCAAAAACACTGAACTTATTTTTCATAAATATCACAAAAATCAATAAGGACACGTCATGAATTATCCCGTTTTTTTTGACTCTATAGCTCCGATCCAGATGTCCGACCCACTGGCACAACAACTCGGTGCTGTAAGTGATGGACTCTTTACCTATACTTATCTCGACATGGTAAAACTGGCCGGACATTCCTGCCCCACCGTTGCCGGAGCCTGGATCATGTGTGATCTGGGGCTAAAAAAACTCCATGGCGAGACCATTCCGGTGCGGGGCAATATTAAAATTGAGATGGTGGGGGCTCTCGATGAGGGGGTCGAAGGGGTCATTGCACAGTGTATCGGGCTGATTACGGGGGCAGCGAATGAAGGGGGGTTTAAAGGTCTTGGACCACACTTTGCCCGCAACAACCGACTGTTTTTTGCTGCTGATATCAAGGGGGAGGTCAGACTAACCCGCCTCGATACCGGACAGTCTGTCACCATGAGCTACGATCCTTCATCTATCCCCTTTCATCCTCAGATTGGGCCACTGATGAAAAAAGTTGCTCAAGGAACCTTGGAGGCTGATGAAAAAGCGTTCTTTGCTACAGAATGGCAAAATCGGGTTAAAAAAATCCTGACAGCTCCGGAAAAATGGGAAACACTTGTCACCTTTATCTGAAAACTGGACAATATCGGGTTTCTAACAAAGAGGAGTAAATCATGGCAAAAGTTCTTATCTGGCTGGCATCAGGAGATATGGAAAAATTACAACCGGGTATTTTGTACGGCACAAATGCACGGAAATATAAATGGGTTGACGATGTTCAATTTGTCGTCTTTGGTGAAAGTGAACGGCTGATGCTGGAACACCCCAAGACTTTCGAACTGCTGCAGAACAATAACACTGCTTACTGCAAATTTGTCGCTGATGATCTGGGAATCACCCATCAGCTTGAGGAAAAAGGAGCCAATATTATTTTTGTTGGTGACTACATTTCAAATTTCATCAAAGAGGGTTATCAGGTCATTACATTTTAACCCTGATCTTCACCTCCAGGAGGGATCAAA
>CAZGKZ010000050.1:0-6724 GCA_964526315.1 uncultured Geobacteraceae bacterium | reverse complement strand
CGGAAGAGGTCGATGAAATTACGGCTCCCGGATTTATTGGTGAATTAGGTATATTGCCAGAGCATACTCCGCTGTTGACGACCCTGAAAGTCGGGGAACTTTCCTATAAAAAAGGTTCTGAGACGTTTCATGTTGCGGTTAATTGGGGTTATCTGGAAGTTGAAAATGATGCCGTTACGGTGCTGGTTGATACTGCGGAGAGGGCCGATGAAATTGATCTGGCTCGAGCTAAAGCGGCTTTAGGTCGTGCAGAAGAGGCACTTAAAGGGCTGGCTCAAGAAGATAAGAAATATAGGATCATGGAGGCTGCTCTGCAGAGAGCCCTGATTCGAATTCATGTGGCAACTGAGGGACATTAATCAGAAATCACGACATTTATTATTGCAACAAAAGGCACCTCATATGAGGTGCCTTTTGTTGTTTGGGGCAAAAATAATGACAATGAATGGGCTGGCAAAAACTAAAATCAGTTGACATTGCGCCAAAATTGATATTATTTATCAAATAGGGTTCATTTGTCCACTATGTTATGTGCCGTCTTGAAGGGCTGAAATAGATATGGCAACGAAACAGATATCATCAAAATTTACCTGTCTCACTATTGCGTTAGGCTTTTTTGTCTGCAGTGGTTTGTGGGCTCTTATCGCCAATAAAATCTTTGCTGCACTATTAAATCAACCTTCTCTTGCGGAGCGATCAGTTGGCCCCGGTTATTGGTTTTTCATTGCGGTATCAAGTGGGTTGCTCTATTGGCTATTGAGGTATTGGGAAGTTGCAATTGCTGAATCACAGAAGAGTTTACAGAAAGTCAATCGGTCACTGAGAAGTTTCAGTGCCTGTACCAAAGCAATGACCCGGATTGATGATGAATTAGAGTTGATGGAAGAGATTTGCCGCATCTGCGTTGAAGTGGGCGGACACAGTATGGCATGGGTTGCTTTTGGTGAAGATAACGCTGAACGAACCATACGTTCCGTTGCCCATTGGGGTGCTAAAGGATGTTTTCTGGATGATTTACAGGCCAGTTGGGGGGATACTGAGCGAGGTCAGGGCCCCGCCGGAACGAGTATCCGAACCGGTAAAATTACGGTGTTTCATAATTTACTGACCAATCCTCTCTACCGTCCGTGGCGTGATGCGGTAGAAAAATGTGGCTATACCTCTTGTATTGCGCTGCCCCTTATTGAAGATGGAAAACCTTTTGGTTCCCTGGTTATTTTTGATGAACAACCTCATGCGTTTGATGTTGAAGAGGCGCAACTGTTGGAAGAGTTGGCAGAAGATCTCTCTTATGGAATCAAAGGGTTGCGTTTAAAAGACGAAAGCAAGCGTGAAATGGAAGAACGTTTCATGCTGGCAACGGTTATGGATCAGACGTCTGATGGAGTTATCATTCTTGATGCAGAAGGGATGATTCAATATCTTAATCCAAGCTTTGTTACTCTCTGCGGTGTCCCGGCAGCAGAAGGGATTGGAGTCAGTATTCATGATTTTGAGTGCTCCAAGCGTAATCCCCTTTTTTACCAAGCTATTTTGAGTGTCATTGCAGAGAATAGGGTTTTAAGCGGACACTTTGTAAATACAAAACGAGATGGTAGCGAATATGATATGGAAGCAAGGATTGCACCGGTTTTTGATGATTCCGGGCAGGTTGTCCGATATGTTGCGACTATTCGTGATGTCAGTGAGTCCGTAGGACTACAGAGGCAACTGAGACAGGCGCAGAAAATGGAGGCAATGGCAACATTGTCCGGGGGTATTGCCCATGATTTTAATAATATTCTCGCGATTATCATTACCAATATGGAGATGACCCTTGAGGATGTTCCGGAAGATAGCCCATTATATGGTTCTCTAGAGTTAGTCCATAAGGCAGGATTAAGGGGGAAAGACCTGGTTAAGCAGTTTTTGACCATCAGTCGTCAAAATGAACAGCCGGAAAAAATTGTACAACTTGAGGAAATTATAGAAGAGTGTTTACCCTTACTTCGTTCAACCCTCCCGACAACAATTGAATTACGTAAGAATATTGATACTGAGTCAGGGTTGATTGCCGCGGACCCGACCCAGATTAACCAGGTTATCATGAACCTCTGCACTAATGCCGGTTATGCAATGCAAGAAAATGGGGGGATTTTAGATATCAGTCTGAGTGATATAAGACTGAAGGACGAGGATATTGTCCGTTACCCGGGATTGCAACCAGGAGATTATATAAAGCTTATTGTTGCCGATACCGGACATGGAATGACCGGGGATGTCATGGATCGAATCTTTGATCCCTTCTATACAACAAAAAAACAAGGTAAAGGGACAGGTCTCGGGCTCTCAATTGTTCATGGTATTGTCAAAAACCATCGGGGGAATATTACGGTCAACAGTCTTTTATGCGTTGGTACGACATTTACAATTCTTTTTCCTAAAATTGAGAAAGATGATAAGAATGTAGCCACTAATTTAGCCCCAAAGGTTATAACCGGACAGGGACATCTCCTCTTTGTTGATGACGAAGTCGATTATATGGCAGGGATGAAAAAAGGGCTGGAGCGGTCGGGATATGTGGTAACCGCAGAAACTGATAGCCGTAGAACCCTGGAACTTTTCCGGGAAAATCCAGATATTTATGATTTGGTCATCACTGATCAGACCATGCCACACCTAACTGGAGTTATGTTAGCTCAAGAGTTATTGGCTATTCGTCCTGATTTGCCGATTGTTCTTTGTTCCGGTTCTTCTCCTGGGACAGATTCTGCGGTGAATCCAGCGACAGCTAAAGCCCTTGGAATCCGTGAAGTATTGATGAAGCCGGTTGAAAGAAGTGAAATAGTTCAGGTTGTTAAGCAGTTGTTGCAACCGGAATCTGTTTAAATCCCAGAGGGAAATGATGGCAAAAATACTGATCATAGATGATGAAGAGATGATGTGTGCCACTCTGTCAACGCTCGTTGAACGAAAAAAGCATGTCGCAACGAGTGCCATGACGTTACGAGAAGGTATTGATCTTGCTGCCAGTGAAGATTTTGATGTGGTTTTTCTGGATGTGAAAATGCCTGATGGTAATGGTTTGGATGCTTTACCAACCATAGAAGCGAGTCCATCCAACCCAGAAGTGATTATCATGACTGGCTTTGGTGACCCTAATGGTGCGGAATTGGCAATTAAATGTGGAGCTTGGGACTATATTGAGAAAGGATTTTCCATCAAGGAGATCACCCTTTCGTTGGAAAGAGCGTTGCAATACCGTAAAGAAAAAAAAGAAGCAGATCTGAAGCGAAAACCGATACGGCTGAAAAGGGAGAATATTATAGGGAGTAGTCCGGCACTGAATAACTGTCTCGATCTGGTGGCACAGGCTGCTGAAAGTGACGCCAATGTTTTTATTACTGGTGAAACGGGGACGGGGAAAGAATTATTTGCCCGAGCTGTTTATGAGAATAGTCTCCGGAGTAAAGAGAATTTTGTCGTAGTCGATTGTACTTCCTTGCCAGAGACATTGGTTGAGAGTCTTTTGTTTGGCCATGAAAGGGGCTCATTTACCGGTGCTGACCGGTCTCAGAATGGTTTGGTCCGGCAGGCACATAAAGGAACCCTGTTTCTTGATGAGGTTGGAGAGTTGCCGATGACACTGCAGAAGTCATTTCTGCGGGTTCTTCAAGAGCATCGCTTTCGCCCGGTGGGAAGCAACAAGGAGGTTGAAAGTGAATTTCGCCTCATTGCGGCAACGAACCGTGATCTGGATGCGATGGTCGAGAGCGGTGAGTTCCGCAGTGATCTCCTGTTCAGGCTGCGAACTTTTATTATCGAGCTGCCTCCTCTCAGGGAGAGGCGGGAAGATATCAAGGAGTTGGCCAGATACCACATTGATAAATTTTGTAACCAGTACAGCCTGGATTCAAAGGGTTTTTCCCCTGAATTTTTACAAACGCTGATGAGTTATCCGTGGCCTGGAAATGTGCGAGAATTTGTCAATATGTTGGAGCGGAGTCTGACGACAGCACGTTTTGATCAGACCTTGTATCCTAAGCATCTTCCCAGTCATATTCGGGTTCAAGTACGACGCGCAGAAATGGAAGCAAGCCCCGCTACCCCGACTGAAAAAAATCAATCAGGAACCAACAAGATTATCGGTAACCTGCCGAAATTGCAGGAATATCGAGATAATATATATGCACAAGCAGAGAAAGAATACCTGTTTGAGTTGATGGAATTGACCGGGAAAAATATTCCTGAAGCATGCCGAATATCGGGATTATCCCAATCCAGGCTGTACGCATTACTGAAAAAGAATGCCATTTCTCGGGCTGATTAAATTTGGTTTGAGGGAAACTTCTTCCTACCCAATAGTAAAATTCTTATCGAACAGTAAACTTTATCCCTTAGGTCCCTCCCTCTCATTTGCTTGATGAGCTGATCTCGGAAGAGTATCGGTGCCCCAATCCTGATAGTTATTGAGTTTACGGGGAAAAGCATCTTTTGTTGTGACGCAATCGATGAAAAATAGAAAATTGGCATACACAATGCTTTGATGTGTATATCAGTAGTAGAAAGTGGATGTCTAAGATTCACCTCAGAAGGGTTATCGGGATATGTTATTCACGCAAAAAATGAAGCTCACGGACATAAAGTTATTTCAAGAGCAGCTACTTAAAGGTCAGGAGTCCCCCGATTATCTGATTCATTTATTCGAGGACCTAAAGATAGAAATTGATCTTCCCGGAATGGATGAAAAAGAGCTGAACATCAGTTATTTAGAAAACACTTTGAAAATCAGCAAGAAATACAATGCCAGGGAGAATACTCTGCCGCAAGTGTCTGATAATATTGTCGCCAGAAGTGCCAGTACTAAAGTTGCCCGGGGTGTGGTTGGCCGGATGGCAGAAACAGATGACCCGGTTCTTGTTTATGGTGAAAATGGGACAGGTAAGGGGCTATTTGCCCGTACGATTCACCAGCTGAGCGCCAGAAAAGAACAACCCTTTGTTTCTGTTTCCTGTGGTGATATCGATAACAAACAACAGATGATTGATTATCTTGCTGCTGTTGGTACCGGGACATTGCTGCTTGATGGTGTTCAAGATCTAGATATTGATACACAGAGAATGTTGAAAAAGATTATCAGGATTCCGGTTGAGCAAAAATATTTTAGACTGATTACAACCACCAGTGTAGATTTGGATGAATTGGTACAAAAAGGAGATTTCTCCGCTGAACTTCTGGCTATTTTACAGAGTTGTTATATTGAACTATTGCCGCTGCAGCAGCGTAAAGAGGATATTGAAGCACTGGTGACATTTTATATGGAAAAAATCTGTCGGAGTTGTGGGCTGGAGCCTAAGAGTCTGTCTCCTGATTTGCTCCGGATGCTTGAGTCCTATCCCTGGCCGGGGAATGTCCTTGAACTGGTCAATACTGTGGAACAGTTGCTTATGACGGCACAGGAAAAGCGAACCCTCTTTGCTAAAGATCTACCCACCCATATTCGTATTCAAACGATAAGCTCCTCTGCGGCGCATAAAAAAGGGATTTGAGTGCTTCCGTTTGAATCTCAATAGGGCCTCTAACTCTACTGAAAACCCCTGTTTTTAAAAGCTGCAATTCTTTTCATCTCTCTATCACCCTTCCCAGCATAATTCTTGCCAGACAGGAATGTTCTTTTCAAACAAGAATATTTTTGCCGATAAGCAAACAGGAACAAAGAAAGTTATCCTGCCTCATTTCATAAGTTATTGATATTACAGGCTTAGACAGTTTTTGTTGAAAGTTATAGAACTTGGCACGTAGGTTGCTATTTATATGAGTCAAGACGTAAAACCTGTCTTCTGAGGAGGATGCCATGAATAAAAAAACTACTTATAGATTGGTTGCTGTTTTTATTGCACTCGCATTAGCTGGAATATTTATGTGGTGTGATCTTGGTGTGAATTTGACTCCATTGACCAAGCTCTTCGTTATCTTCTTCGGTGGCGTTGTTGGTCTGCAGTGTGTTCCGGCAGCCTTACTGTTTGTCAGTATGGTCAAGGGAGTTTTTACGGTTAACCAAAATAATCCGCTAACTGGAAATGGAGTGAAATCATGAAAGCACGCAAATTACTGATAGCTGACGGAGATAGTGTCGCGCGCAAGCAAATGGCCGAATTCTTTGAAAATTCACATTTTGAGGTTGAAACCACCGCTTCCGCTGCTTATGCAATTGCCAAAATCATTCAAAAGAATGAACCCCTGGTTATTCTTGGTGATTCGTTTGAAGAAAAGATTGCCGCAGTTGATGTGATTGCTTTGATGCGTAAGTGTAACAAGAATCTACAGATTATTCTGGTCTCAGATGACAGTTCTCTGGAAACCTTGCGCCGGATTCGTGAAGATGGAATTTTCTACCACGCATTGAAACCGCATAGCCAGGAAGACAATGAAGAGTTACGTTCCGCAGTGGAATGTGCCGTGCAAAACTTTCATCCAGCAATGAGCTGATTTCACCGTTACTGATATTATTTATATAAAAGGAGTCTATCATGAAAAAAATAACTCAAATTGCCCTCTCCGGAATCGTATTACTCGCAACTGCTATGCCTGCACTTGCTGAAACCAGCCCTAGAACAGACAACAGTATGACCCTGGTTTACCTGTTTCTGGGCGTCTGTGGCTTAATTATCTTTCTCCAGCTTATCCCTGTTCTGGCTTTGGGAATTGGCATGATTAAAGGTTTTTTTGGTCACAAAGAGGCTGC
>CAZGKZ010000049.1:4546-6791 GCA_964526315.1 uncultured Geobacteraceae bacterium | reverse complement strand
TGATGAAGTTGATGACGAAAACGTTTAAGCAATTCCGGAGGCATTCCAACATGCTCAAGCTGGAGAATCCCGCTTGATTGATCGAGCAGACGCATAACGACCGATTCGCCATACTGCAAAGGCATCGTAGAGAGCCGGACATCGACACTACGCCCCTTGACCCGGACATTAAAACGACCATCCTGTGGCAGGCGGCGTTCTGAAATATCCAACCCACAAACCAATTTCAAGCGAGAAACCAGTGCGGGTGCAATCCGCCTTTCCTTCATAATCTGTTCATGGAGAACACCGTCTACCCGCTGCCGAATTCGTAGGACTTTTTCATCCGGTTCAATATGGATATCGGAAGCCCCCACCTGAACAGCATCCTCAAACAATGATTTCAGCAACCGGACAACCGGGGCATCCTCAACATCGCTTTCAGTCAGCAACTGTTCAAGGTTGGTATCACCCTGAGAGAGCTCCTCACCCAGTTCTTCAGCAATCGTGACAATTTCCTGGGTGCGACGATAGACAGAGTCCAAAGCTTTAAGCAGTTCGCTTTCATAAACAACGGCCAGTTTAATTGGTTGCTTAAGCTTCTTAGTCAGTTCATCGTAAGCGTAAATATCGGTCGGATCAGCGACCCCAACCAGCAGACGATTGTCCTCCTGATTCAACACCATTGCACGGAATCTGCGCGCCGCGGTTTCCGGCAGCAAACGCACCACTTCGGGATTATAATGGTAGTGCTTCAGATCAATAAACGGCAGGTGCATCTGGTCGGCAAGAAATTTGTGAAACTGATGTGAAGTTACCAAGCCCAGCTCAATCAGGGTATTTCCTAATTTTCCTCCGGTTTTTTTCTGTGTCGCCAGAGCATTCATCAGCTGTTCATCAGTGATGATCCCATTTTTAACCAGCAGATCACCGATCCGAATTTTTTGTCGGGGGGCTGTCGTACGTTCAGTGACCATCAGTGACTCCTCAAAACTTTATTCATCTACAATTCCTGCAAGCGACCATGAATATAATTGCGCAAATCAGGGCTTAATCCGGAAAGTTCCAATGCCTTTTGATAGGCATCTCGAGCTGGCTTAACACTTCCTGATTGTTCCAATGAGATAGCCATCCCCATCCACCAGAGAGATACTTGTGGTTTGATCTTAAGGAGTTGAGCATAAACAGCAGTTGCTGCTTCATACTCTCCAGAATCCTGGTACAGAGCGGCTAACAGAGCATAATATTCCAAATCTTGAACTATTCCGGGGAGAGGCCGGGTTTTCAGCAGCTCAATAGCCTCATTCTGACGTTGGGAATTTAACAGTAACCGGGCATAAATTTTACGCAACTTGAGATTTCCCGGAGTCAGTGTCAAACCCGTCTGTAAAACAGACTCGGCAGTCTTCAATTTCATCTGCTGCTGCAGCACTTTAATGAGTTGCAAGCGGGCATCCAGTAAGTTAGGATTAACCAGAAGTGCCTGGTTAAAGCTCGCCTCGGCAGCAACCAAACGACCCAGTTTCAACTGTTTCAAACCAGCTCGGTAAGCTTGTTGATCACGACTGACGGGCTTACGATTTTTGCTGACTCCAGCAGAAACAGGGACTGCTTTTTCAATAATTTCTTCCGTAACCAATGGGGCCGGTTCGGGAGTTATAACTTGCTTTTGTGGTATTTCCACAACCGGCAAAGTCGCGACAACCTCAATGAGTAAGCGATATCCCTGATCTGTGTTCTCAGCAAATTGGAAACCCTGAACATCAGCAGGACCCTCAAGGTCAATCAGTAACTGCAAAGTCTGCTCTTGCGGAACCAGGCTGACCTGTTTAAGGAATCCCCCTGATAGCTCAGGAACCTTAAACTCTGCACCAATATGAGTTTGATTAAACTCGACGACCAACTGGGTTGTTCCCGTCCCATTCTCAACCAAGCGGTACTCGGGACGTTGAGCAAAGGTTAAACTTAATTGGACCCTCTTCTTATCTTCGACAACAGCAAAAGAGCGAAGTTCTGCTCCAGTTTTTTCGATCACTGTTTCATGCACACTCGGGGCTGGCACAGCAGCTGTTGGCAACGTATCATTCCCTTGATCTACCTGATGAGCAACAGCCGGGGTCACTACAGCAATATTATCCTTCTCAATAGCTGCAGCGACAACCTCAGGTTGCACAGATAGAGGAGGAATGACTGTTTGTGGCGGTCGCAGATCAGGAATAACTCCAACCCCAATCCAAACCATAGCAGCCAGCAATAAAATTCCACC
>CAZGKZ010000049.1:0-4446 GCA_964526315.1 uncultured Geobacteraceae bacterium | reverse complement strand
CAGCGCAACCAAGAGGACATTCAACGCCTCCTGGTGGCTGCAATAGCGATAAAAGTACTCGGTATCAGGGGTCAGAGAGAACGGTTTCTCCTTCAGACCAAAAAACTTCTCATACATCTGTTGTTCCCGTCATCAGGGGAGAAACTAATACTGTCGCCAGTCACTTTTAAATTGGGGAGACATCTTTTCGATCCGCCGGCGTGAAGCTTCAATAGCGGTTGCCCAATCACCCGGGCTATTAATAATTTGTGGCCGAAGCAGGATAACCAACTCACTTTTCCGCGACGACGAACGGGAGTGCTGGAACAATGAACCAATGATTGGTAAATCTTTTAATATCGGCACACCAGCATCTTCATTGATGATATTATTTTTCATCAAACCACCGATAATGATCAGCTGACCACTTTCAGCATGCACGACACTATCGGTCTCACGAACGGTGCTGTACGCAAGGGGAATGCCCTGCAACTCGCCACGCAAACTAATCAGCTTAGTTTTGTCCTGTACCTCACTGACACTCGGATGAACATGCAGGGTCATCCCTCCATTAGCATCAATTTGCGGAGTGACATCAAGAGCAACCCCACTGAAAAATGGTGTAAGAGTCAGATCAGTGGAATTATTAGTCGTGTTATCCCCACCGTATGTATCACTGGAAATATCAGTAACAAAGTACTCATCATGACCCACCTTGATAACCGCTTTTTGATTATTGGTCGTCGAAATACGCGGGCTTGACAGGACCTGCACATCCCCTTGAGTTTCTAACAACTCAATAAAAGCTTTAAAATCGTTAAAATTCAAAGCCATACCGAAAACACCACCAAATGCCAAGGACTTGAGCCCAGTAGGAACTTTATCCCCCAGCAAATTGTCAGTAAATGATGAACTCTTGTCATTGAAGATGCGACCACCCCCAACTTGACCGGCGAGAACACCGTGACCATCCGAATTAGTCGACATGGCAGCCCAATTGATCCCGGATTGAAAACCATCGGAGAGGCTAACCTCTATTATCTTCGCCTCGATCACAACCTGCCGCTGCAGATTTCTTTCAATGACCTGCAGATATTTTTCAACCATCTGTAGTTCATCCGGCATTGCCACAACCACAACAATACTCGCCTGGGGCTGGACAACAACCTTACGTCCCCCTTCATTTCCAATCAGAATTTGGATTGCAACCCGCAACTCACTCCAGAAATCTGACTTCGATTCAGTTTTAATACTACTCCCGGTAATCGTCTCAGAATCTTTCTCTCTTGACCCCCGAGAGTTACCATTGTCTCCATCTGACCCACTACTGGAATTGGTAATCTGCCCGGAAGTGACCTGTATCTGCGATGACCCGTTACGAACCAGATTGAGATAATTCACTTGGAATGTCTGGGTTTGCAAACCAATCGGCATCACCTGATAAATGTTGCCAGTTTTAAAATAGGAATAACCATAGACGTTGTGGATCACCTGAAGCACTTCTTCGACGGTCGTATTTTTCAGATCAACACTGATTTCACCAGAAACCTCGGGATGAACAACCATGTTGAACGAACTACCCTCGACGACACTCATAAAAAATTCACGCGCGGGCACCTGACTCGCGGCAATATCAAAACGTTCCGCCTCCTCAGCGGGAACAGCTGATAGTGGAGCCAATGAGGGGATTAAAGCCGAACGAATTTCGGGAGGAAGAGGTGGTGGTGGAGTAGCGGCTTCAACTGGTAATGGCTCAGGCTGTTCCAAGGCTTGGTCAATTGCTCCCAACGGAGTTCCACCCCGGGGGGTAGGAGCGCATCCGGCAAAAAATAGTAAGCAAATTATGACAGAGACGGATCTCCAACATAGATGGAATGAAAACATTTTCACGGTTTTCTCCCTTTCCTGATATCCTTATCGACAGACATCTTTTTCAATCCAGTTCCAGCCCTGCGTAACACAAGTGTGGTCTGTTTATTCTTTAAGACAACTTTGTCGGGATCAATTTTGACAAGTTTATAACCTTCTAGGTGATCACCTAGCTGCAACGATCTTCCATTAATAACCGCAACGGAACGCTCGGTAGACGTCAGTACCGCGAGCAACTTCCAACCCTTAGTATTGACCCGTTCTTTTTTCCCCACAGTTGAGGTTTTAGCAGTAGAAGTTTGATAGTGAACCGGTCGCATGGGATCGACAAACTGCTCAGAAGTTGCTGCACCACAGAAGCCGGTGACACCAAACAATAGAAACGTCAGCACGATTGTGAATAGTTTAGCCACCAATCCAGCCCTCCGTTAAACTTAAGGTATAAACCTGCAATCGCACTGTCGCTTTGGGATATTTATGGGTTTCGACCTCCACCTCTTCCCAAATCATAGAACGCGGTAGCCGTTCCAGTTGGCGTAGATAGGTCAGCAGAGTCAAATAATCACCGGAGAACTCCATCTTCAGACGATGCCGATAGAGTGTTGGGAGTGCAGTATCCTCACTGGGGTTCTGACCCAGATCTAATCGTTCAGGTTTAAGATTTTCCAGACTGAGTAACAACAATTTATTTTGTTGGGTTAATAAATTTTTCAGTAATTCCGGCATTTCATGCGGGGAAACAAGATTGACAATATTGGCCTTAAGTTGCTGCCGAAGTGTTTCTGACTGTTCTTTTAATACTTCCAGACGTTGTCGATTCTCTTTATCGGGGTCACTCCCCTGACGCGCCTCAATCAGCAGTTTCTGACTTTTCAGATCAGCCATGCTCGTCTGTAGATTTTTCAGTTCGTTAGCGGCAGAATCACGCCGTTTGGAGGCCGGTTGTAAAACCAGAAGATTGACCAGGAAAATAATCACAATAGCAACACAAACCAGCAGGGCAACCCGTTCCCGTTGAGGTCTATTGTCATACCATTGAAACATCGTTAAGGAGGTCTTTTCGCTCATCGTGCAGCCTCTAGAACAGAATCAAGTTCAAAATCGACCTGACCTGCTCGCTCTTTTAAACGGTTCAGCTTCAGTTGGGCGAACACCTGTCCGCCAAAAATATTTTTGACCCCCAAAAGGTGTAGGTACTCTGGAACCAGCTCGGCTTTAAGGGCACTCCCTGCCAACTGAACTTCCTGTCCTTGGTTCAATAGCCTGATCTGACGTAGCCAGATTCCTGGCTGAGGATTCCGGGCTAAACCTTCCAATGAGGCAAGGATAACTCTGTTACTCCCCTGATCCTGTTTAGAAAAATAATCAATCGCTTTGCGTTGTCCCTGCAACTCCAGCTCAACCCGTTTGATCTTTTCCTGCAGCAAAATGCTTGGTTTGCGCTCAGGGTACTGTTTCTCTAAAACAACAACCTGCTCACTGAGAAGCTGCTGTTTTTGCCGCAAATCAGCAACCTGAGTTTGGATTGAATTTGTCTGCCAATAACTGTATATCCCGACTAAGATCAAACAGATAACAACAGCACCCAGTATCATACCAACCTGTCGGGTCTGAAACGGCTCGGGCTTATCAATTAATACATCCTGGTAAAGATCAATCTGCTGCCGCATTAATTATTCTCCTGCCTTAAAGCACCACCGATTGCAAACAAGTACCGATTAAGCTGCAGTTGATTACTATTTTCTGGAACGACCAAAATATCTTTAAAACTTAAACTCTCAACAGAAGTTGCCAGGTAATCATTTAAATAATTGACAACAGCAGGAATTTCACGCTCAGTCTGAGCCACCAACAAACGGGAAACCATTGGTAAATTAAAGGTACTTTCACAGTAATCAAGAGAGCGTTGAATCTCCAGAATGATCCCATCCAATCGTTCACTCAAGGCTTCATAGTCGCCATCAGCGAAGGGGAGCAATTCATCCATTCCAGTCCCTAACCAACGCACCAGATAGAGAGTTCCATCACGGACAATAACCAAAACGCCATCATGTTCGAGCAACAATAATATTGCCAATCCACGCTCATCTTCAGTAAATAATTCACAAATATTGCGCAATGCGAACTCGGGAACATCAATCGCTTTAACCGACAGATGACTCTGTTCAATCAGCTGGATCCGATCCCGCAATAATTTCTGTTGCGCTGAGACAATATAGGTCAGGGGTCTCTTTTCGCCGCCGAAGGGTGCAATCTCAAAGAGATCAATGACTGCCTCTTCAGGCGAATAATCAATCCGCTCACGAATTTGCCAACGGGCCGCATCCCGACGTTCTTCATCGGGCAATTCAGCCAAATCAGCTTGATTTAACTGATAGGAATCTGCAGACAGCACAACGGTACAGGGTGAATTTTGCAGCTGTTGTTCCCGCACCAGCCGTCCCAGAAGTTCGATACGCTCCTCTGCAGAAGGAGCCATTCCCCCTCCGGCAAACTGTAGCGTCACCAATCCTGCATGGTCGCGTTTAATGCTGGCAATGCTGGCTCCACCAGACTCAAGGCATGCAGCAACAGTCGCTCCGGCAGCTTTATTATTTG
>CAZGKZ010000048.1:0-6947 GCA_964526315.1 uncultured Geobacteraceae bacterium | reverse complement strand
CTTCCATCGGGCAAGCTTCGACACAATAACCACAGAAAATACAGCGCAGCATATCGATTTCAAAAACTTCCGGATATTTTTCACCCTTTTCATTCTCTGCGGGAACCACCGTGATACATTTTGCCGGGCACACCGTCGGGCAAAGATAGCAGGCAACACACTTTTCGCGATCCGGGGTCGGAATCAAGCGGTGAAGTCCCCGAAAGCGTGGTGACATCTGTAGTTTTTGCTTCGGGTACTGGACTGTTGTGCAGTTCCCTGGCAACAGGTGCTTCAGTGTTATCGTCAAGCCTTTGGCAAACTCTTTAAACATAACTATCCTCTATACAACGTAGGTTATGGCCAGAGCAGAATTGCAATCGAGGTGATCACAATATTGCCAAGCGCCAGGGGCAGCATTATTTTCCACCCGAGGAACATCAACTGATCATAACGGAGGCGCGGGAAGGTTGCCCGAACCCAGATGAAGAAGAACATGAAAGCGAAAACTTTAATCAAAAAGTTGATCCAGCCATAAAATGGGCCACCCCAACCGCCAAGGAACAACGTTGTCGCAATGGCAGATACGGTAATCATGTTGGCATATTCTGCCATAAAGAAGAGGGCGTATTTCATTGCTGAATATTCGGTACAAAAACCGGAGACCAGCTCTGTTTCAGCTTCTGGAAGATCAAACGGAGTCCGGTTAATCTCAGCCATCGACCCAATAACAAATAGTCCAAAAGCGAGAGGCTGACAGAAAATATACCAGTTAGGGATAAAGCTAAGTGAATCCAGACCCCAGAGCGGTAGCTGCTGCGCTGCGACAATACCACGCAAACTCAGGGTTTCTGAAAGCATGAAAATGGCAACAATAGAGAGTCCAACAGCCAGTTCATAAGAGATCATCTGTGCCGTTGAGCGAATACCACCGAGTAGTGCATATTTACTATTGGATGCCAGACCAGCCAGCACAATTCCGTAGACGCCAAGGCCGGCCATTGCCACGATAAACAGCACACCGATATTCAAATCAGTGATTTGCATCGGTACAGCGTAGAGAATGCCTTCATAGGTAAAATGAAGATCCCCACCAAAAGGGATGACCGAAATTGAGATAAAGGCCGGGGCCAGGATCATCATCGGTGCCAGAATAAAAGCAAACCAATGTGCCTGTGCCGGAATGATATCTTCCTTAAAAAACAGCTTCAACCCGTCTGCAATCGGCTGCAATAGACCTTTAGGCCCCGTCATTGTTGGTCCCATGCGGGTCTGCATACGACCAATGGTCTTACGCTCTACCCAGGTAGCATAAGCGACAATCAATAACGTCACTACAAAAGCCACGATAATTTTTACCAACATGACCCCTGTAAATAACCAAGGTGTTTCCGAGAGTGTCAGAACTTCTGGCGTCATGACCATCCTCTTCCTTCATCAGTCAATGGCATCTCTGCCGTTTCCAAGCCGATCCAAATATCAACCGACAATCAAATATTTACTCATAAACTAGGTATAGACCTAGCTACAATCACAGTTGCAATGGTAACTAACGGTCAATTTCCCCGAGAACAATATCAAGGGTACCGATGACAGCAATAACATCGGCGAGCAATTTTCCCTCAACCATCTGTGGCAGTCCCTGCAGGTTGACAAAAGAGGGTGGCCGGATCTTCATCCTGAATGGATGAGAGGAACCATCAGAAATCAGGTAGAAACCAAGCTCGCCCTTAGGCGCCTCTACACTCTGATAAATTTCACCCGGTTCCGGATTAAACCCTTCAGTGACAATCTTGAAGTGATGGATCAAGCTCTCAATGTTGTTAACAACATCCTGTTTGGGGGGGAGAACGATTTTAGGGCAGTCAGCCAAAATTGGACCCGGTTTCAGTTTGTCCAATGCTTGCAGGACGATACTCACTGACTGACGCATTTCATCAAGACGAACCTTATAGCGATCAAAGGTATCGCAACCAGTACGAACCGGAACCTCAAAATCATAATCCTCGTAACCGGAATAAGGATTATCGCGACGCAGATCCCAATCAACTCCGGAAGCGCGCAATGCAGGTCCGGTGATACCGATATCGATCGCTGCCTCAGCGCTGATCTCACCAACGCCAATCGTCCGCTTCTGCCAGATCCGGTTTCCGGTCAGCAGCCCTTCGTACTCTTCAATATGTGCAGGCATTGATTCAACAAAGGCACGAATTTCATCCTCAAGTCCATCGGGAAGATCATCGGCAAGACCACCAACACGGAAATAATTGGACGTCATCCGGGCACCAGATACTTTTTCATAAATATCGGTAATACACTCACGCTCACGGAAACAATAGAGAAAAACCGTCATAGCGCCAATATCAAGAGCGTGACAAGCCAACCAGACCAGGTGACTCTTGAGGCGCGTCAACTCAGCCATAATAACCCGAATTCGCTGTACCCGCTCCGGAATCTCATCGGTAATTCCGAGAAGTTTTTCAACAGCCAGAACATAGCCAAGGTTGTTACTCATCGGTGCCAGGTAATCAAGGCGATCGGTCAACGGAATAATCTGATGATAGGTGCGATGTTCAGAAAGCTTTTCAATCCCCCGGTGTAAAAATCCGATATGCGGGGTCGCCTTCACCACGATCTCACCATCAAGTTCAAGGATCAGCTGCAACACACCGTGCGTCGACGGATGCTGAGGTCCCATATTGATGATCATTGTTTCGCTGTTATTTACTGACATTGTATGCCTCGTCCAGTTCAGGAATAGCTAAAGCGTTAGTTATGAGAGTCGACCTTTATAAGGTTCACGATCAGGACCCTGCAGCGGATAATCTTTACGCAGCGGATGCCCTTCCCAGTCAGCAGGCATCAGAATGCGCCTCAGGTCGGGATGATCATTAAATACAATCCCCATCAGATCCCAACACTCACGCTCATGCCAGTTGGCAGTCCCCCAGACCGTACTAACAGTATCAATATTGGCATTTTGTTCTTCAACCGGTGCTTTAATTCGAATACGTTGTTTTGTCGTAATATTATACAGGTTATAAACAACCATGAACCGCGGGGATGTCCCCATGTAATCGACTCCGCACAGATCACAAAGCAGGTTGTAACCAAATTCATCACGCATAAAAGTGCAAATCTCAACAATTTGCTCTTTCTTCACTGTGACTGTAGTTTCCCCCCGGAACTCAACAACCCCTGAAATTTCTGCGGAGAATTTTTTCTTTAATTTTTCAACAATCGCTTGATCGCTCATTGATTTTTCCTGTTTTATCAACTGACGGCCATCAGGCCTTATTGTGAACCACGTCACCGACACCAATTGCAGCACCGAAGGTATTGCGCTCAGCCCGAATCTTATCCTGAAGTTTCATCAAACCATAAAGAAGACCTTCGGGACGCGGAGGGCAACCGGGGATATAGACATCAACGGGCAAAAACTCATCAACACCCTGTACGGTACTGTAAGTATCAAAAATACCACCCGAAGAGGCACAAGCACCCATCGCAATAACGTACTTGGGCTCCGGCATCTGCTCGTAAACCGTCTGGATAACTGGAACCATTTTTTTCGTCACCGTTCCGGCAATAATAATCACATCGGCCTGACGTGGAGAAGCACGGAACAAGATCCCCATCCGATCAAGGTCAAAACGGGCAGCACCGGTCGCCATCATTTCGATGGCACAACAAGCCAGACCAAAAGTCAACGGCCACATGGAGCTGGCCCGTGACCAGTTAACTAATTTATCCAGGCTCGTGGTAATAAAACCGCTACCGAGTGTTTTTGGTTGCTCTACTCCCATTCCAGAGCTCCTTTTTTCCAGACATAGATAAAGCCGACGAGAAGAATAATAATAAAAACACCCATCTCAACGAAACCGAAGACTCCAAGCCGCTTGAACATAACTGCCCAGGGATAGAGAAAAACTGCCTCGATATCAAAGAGGATAAAAAGCATTGCGACGATATAAAACTTGATGGAGAAGCGATCTTGCGCCGAACTCAGCAGAGGCATGCCACACTCATACGGTGCTAGCTTCACCGCACTGGGCTTCTTCACCCCGACAAGCCGGGATAAAACCACCGAGCCGATTGCAAAAGCGAAAGCGATTCCCATGACGACAAGAATCGGCAAATAAATATCCAGCATAAAAAACCGCTCCTTCCTTAGAAGAGATTGAACTGTTCAGCTGTGCTTGAGAGCTGACAGGACACCCCGCAGCGTTGAAAAACTAGGATAATTCCCCCAATATGTCAAGGAAAATACCGTATACTGTATGCAATTAATGGATTGAAAAATGTTAACTTTTTGTTTGAAATTACAGCGTTTTTTAGATGATCTTAGTTTTTTGAACTTATGTTTTTTTATTTTTTACCTTGACCAGCATATGACCTTGGCACCCAAAACCAGCCGGTAGATACAATGAAGCTCAATTTGCCAATTTAATCAATCTTTCCATCTGTTCACGATCAAAACTGTAATGTTTACGACAATATTCACAGACCACATCAACCGGATTCTGCTCATCACGAAGAGAACTCAGCTCCTGGCGCCCAAGACCTATCAACATCTGCTCAATCTGCTGTTGATTGCAGGGACAGAAAAACTTGAGGGGGATCTTCTGCTCCACCTGAAATTCTGCTGAGTCAAATATTCGTGCAAGAATTTCTGTTGGAGATAATCCCTGGCGCAACATACTGGTCGTGGGAGGCAGTTTTTTTATCCTCTCAGCCAATACCTCGACCTGTTCCGCATCCCCTGGAGGGAGAGATTGAACTAAAAATCCTCCGGCAACAGCAACCTGTCCTTCGACATCAAGTTCAACTCCCAACCCGAGACTTGAGGGAACCTGTTCTGAACTGGTTAGATACCAGGCCAAATCTTCGGCGATTTCACTGCTCTGTAATTGCACCATACTCTGATAGGGTTTCTTCAGGCCAAGATCTTTCCAGACATGGAGAAAACCGGCCTTACCAATCGCCCCGGCAACATCAAAACGGTCCCCATCCGGGGGCAAATTTGCAATCGGGTTGCGAATCGTTCCACGAATTCTCCCTTTGGCATCGGCCTCAACACTCAACTTCCCCAAGGGTCCATTTCCCTCGATCACCAGAGCAAGACGTTGCTCCCCTTTCAGCAAACAACCCAGCAAAGCACCACCGGTCAATAGCCGTCCCAATGCAACCGTAGCGGTAAAATCAGTCTGTTGTTTTTCACAGATTGTCGTCACCAGTTCTGTTGTCACTGCAGCTGCCGCACGAAATAAACCATCGGGGCTGACGACCCGAATCAAATGATCTACCATCATTTTCCACCTTCGACGATATTTTGCAATTAAGCTCTTAGACGGTGCCCCCGACCGATCAACCACGCCGCCCAGACAAATAAAATAGCCGCAAGCGCCCCACTAAAGCCAAAAGCAACCAGGTAACTGGTATCACCAAAGCCAATCAGGGCGTGACGAAAACCATCAATCAAATAAAACAGCGGGTTCAAATGTGAAAAACTTCCCCACGGAGATGGAAGGATAGAAATGGGGTAAAACACTCCGCCAAGAAAGATCAATGGCATGATGAGAAAGCTGGTATACATGGAAATAGTGTCAAAACTCTGAGCATAGATTGCCGCTATCAATCCAAACTGTGCGAACATAAAACTGGCCAACATAGCCATCAATATCCCCATCAATGGAGATTCCCAAGGGAGGGTGGCAAACATGGTTGAGATTAACCAGACCACGGAGCCAACCAGCAACCCACGGAGCATTGCCGCCAGAGTATAGGCCATAATAAACTGTGGGGGGCTGACCGGGGTGACCAGCAGATCGACAATTCCGCCGAGATAGCGTGACATAAATAGTGAGGAAGATGTATTGGCAAAGGAGTTATTGATAATCCCCATCATAATTAATCCCGGGATAACAAACTGCGCATAACTGAACCCTTCAACAACACTCAGACGATCTCCCAAGGTTGCACCAAAAACCAGCAGGTAGAGACCAGCGGTGACAATCGGGGCCAGAAGGGTCTGGGTTGATACCCGCCAGAAGCGGAGAATCTCTTTACGTAGCAGGGTGAAAAAAGGGAGCCAAGGATAAAAACGGTGCTTCGAATCAAAGTCCATTTGCACCCCCATTCATTCCGGTCAACTGGATAAAAACCTCCTCCAAACTACTTTGATCCGTTTCGATATCACGAATTTGCAGTCGCTGATGACTACAGAGTTGGGTGAGAATCGAACCAACATTGACATCCGCCGGCAGATTGAGTAGTAACATTCGCCCATCTGCCTTTAACTGCGGCTTACAATTTTCCAACCCGGACGGGATCTCAGACAGCGGATCAACCAGCCATAAACGTAACTGCCGATTGGATAAGCGACGCACCAGTTCGTGAGTCTCCTCCAGAGCAATCAGATCACCATGGTTCATGATGGCAATTCGATCACACATCTCCTCAGCTTCTTCCAGATAGTGGGTGGTCAACAGAATCGTTGTCCCCTGCCGGTTAATTTCCCGGACAAAATCCCACAGACTATGGCGCAATTCTACGTCTACCCCGGCAGTCGGTTCATCGAGAATCAACAACTGGGGGCGATGAATCATCGCTTTGGCAATCATGAAACGGCGCTTTAGCCCCCCCGATAATTTCAACATCACTTTATGCAGATGGGGTCGTAACCCGAGTCGATCAATCAGTAGCTGTCGCCAGGCCGGATCATCCTTAACTCCGTAATAGCCGGCATGGAGTTTAAGTGCCTGCTCGATGGTAAAAAAGTTATCAATGACAACTTCCTGATGGACCACTCCAAGCATCCTGCGGGTATAACGATAATCGCGCTGATTGTCGTAACCAAAAGCGGTAATACTCCCCGATCCCAGCCGGACAACCCCGGCTATCATATTGATCGTGGTACTTTTCCCCGCCCCATTGGGGCCAAGTAGACCAAAAATTTCCCCTTTATT